>JBMCLJ010000069.1:0-7497 GCA_048615375.1 Candidatus Dojkabacteria bacterium
GAATCCACGGACTCCGCTAGCGCTCCGCCCGGGGATTTGAGATCGGATTGATTAAGCTACGTTTTCATTTACCTTACAAGTAGTGGGAAGTAAACATTATTACCATCTTCACCTTCTTCCTCAAGTGGAAAATCAACAAAAGGACCTGGAATACCCAATACTCTAATTTCTCGTACATCAGAGAATTTTCCAGTCACGTACAATTCAGTAGTAAGTGCTACCGGGAAAAACTGCTCTATAAAAGCACTATCTTGATCAACAGATCTAGCTCTTACTTCATCAGAACATTCGGTTCCGTTACAAGTTTGGATTGAAAGTGTACTTGGTCTTTGAGAGTAATCATAAACTGTAGCGTTGCTTCCATCTCCTTCATCAGGATTGTCTCTGACATAAACTTGTAAACTATTAAAAGCTGGTTGGGGAATTGCAGATGGATCCTTTTGTAGAGGTATATACTAGTTCCTAGAGGTAAACTCGTTTGGGTACCACCACTCTTAAGCCAGGCAGGCAGACGAACTTTAATATCTGCAGTAGAATATAACGACTCTGCATCTGGGGAGACAAAAAATGTTACGTCATCACTTCTCCCCGGAGTTACTACAGATAGACCATTAATACTTTGAACTTGACTAACAACTGCATTCACTTCTGAAAAAAAGCCATCAGGAATTCCTCGTAATATTGCTCTATTTACCAATGCAATATAAGTACCATCTGGTTGTTTAGAAAAGAAGAATTCAGCTCCCAAGAATTCAGGTTTCTCCACATCACTTACGACTCTTGTTAGTTGAGAATTTACAGCAGGTAAAAACTCCATGTCCTGAACTTGTTTGTACCACTCTTGCAATGCCACAACATCCATCGTCTCCGTAACCACATCGCCATTCTCTAGCACAGCTCGTAACGTAATAGTATCACTATCAGCAGTAAGCACTTCTTGAGGCAGTTCAGAAATTCTGAGTATATGAGCTCTTAATCTTTGCCCAAGAGTCGTTGTGATGTCATCATCTTCGTAACTTATATCAAGAGGTTCTCTGTCTCCGATCTGAATTGTTAAACTTTGTGTAGGGATAATTGGGTCATTATTTGGAACAGAATCTAACATGATCCTATAGGGATTAGTGCGAAAGATGTACTGTAATTGTAAAATTTTCACCTGTAGGCTTGAGTACTTCTGTTCCACCACCTATTGACTTTATCTGATGAACTTCACCTTGAAGTTGGAAACGAAACGGTTCATTTCCCCCCTTTTTAATCCAAGGTATAAGATTTCGCGTCAACTCTCTCTGATCATCTCTAGAAAACAGAAAACCTGACAATTCAGATAAACCGTATACATCAAAAGGCTGATCCGGGTAAATGCCACTGAGAGGCATAAGCTCCATAAACTTATTAGGTATCGTATGTGAACCTATCGTTAATGTAACTGGTATAGAACTTAGGCCGCTTTGTTCAAGAAATGCTCTATTCTCAACTTGGCGTAGATGATCAGGATATTGAGCTAAGAAATCATTCTGAGTGGGGTATATCAGCGTAAAATCTCCAGATCCTTCTCTTGCACCAATTGCATTAATAGGAATCGTCAATGTATCATTACTGGAATTGGTATATTCGAACTGGCTAGTAGCAGGGTTGAATAATTAACGTTGAGACTGAGCACCAGGTTCATCGCTATCAATCCATAACTCCGCCCCCTTTAATACTGCTGGTTGATCATTGACTGTAATTTCTATACCAGGTGATTGTGTGAATCCCACATCAAATAATTTTACTAGGGAAGAGCGATATTCAGCGACATTATCATACATTCGTGATTCCAGCGCTCCATTTGTTATATCCGCGCCAGGAGCTGTCGAAGTAACTACAATGGCCACCGCTGTAGGAGAAACATCTGGTCCAGGTTGCCTCTTTTCATCAAATTCACATCCAACCAATAAAAGCGATGCACTGAATAAAATAGCGCACACCAAAGTATTTAATGAACTTGAAGAATCAGTTTTTGGAGTTGCTTCCACTGTTTGTTTTCTGACTTAGATTTTAACAGTGGTGCACTTCGTTTTGGGATCTCCATGGAATTTGGGAAAAGGGTGGTATCGTAAAAACCACTATAGACAAAAAAAGTTTAAAATAGGATATAATTGATGGAAACTTACGTATAAATCTAATTATCAATGTGCGTTAAATGGTAATAACCAATTGGATTTAACAGAACAATTAAATGCGTAGGGCTATATATTAATAAACACAACCATGGAACCATTCATATTTCTTTCGCTCTGTTTTGGCTCACTGTTTTTACTTCTGCTTGCGGGTAGTATTAAAATTGTTGGCCAGCAATCAGCATTAGTAATCGAGACGCTTGGGAAATTTTCCGGAGTACGATTCGCTGGTATTACAATAGTCATTCCCATTATTCAACGTGTACGTGCAAAAGTGTTTCTCTATGGGCAGGACTTAAATTTCCAGATATTAGCCATAACCTCAGATAAAGTCACCATCACTCTTGACACAACATTAGTATACCACGTCAAGACCGAACGGGTAGCAGAAAGCTTCTACGCACTTGCTGATCCCATATCGGTTATGAAATCAACGCTGGAAAACAGCATCCGAAGCTATGTCGCCAATCAAACCCACGAAGAAATACTGCAAAAACGCGACGAGCTGACCCAGTACCTCGTAGAACACCTCGTTGATATATTTGACACATGGGGACGGGAAATCGACGCGTTCCAGATCCAGGATGTCGTATTACCAAAAGAAATTACCGATGCCATGAGTAAAGTCATTGCCTCTAAGCGCCTACAGGAAGCAGCTGAATTCGAAGCGAATGCGAACAAAATACTCAAAGTCCGTGCAGCAGAAGCAGAACGCGAGGCGAGTAAACTCACTGGTATGGGTATAGCCGAACAACGTGAAGCGATAATCAACGGGTTGAAAGAAAGTGTAGAGAACATGCAGCAGGTCACCGGCAGCAGCACTGACACCGTTATGAACATTGTGCTTGTAACCCAGTACCTCGACATGCTTAAGTCAATCGGCGAATCAGACAATGCAAAAGTTATATTCCTCAATTCCAAACCAGGCAACCTCGATGACGTCATGCAACAGATCTACGGGATGATGAAACAGGGATAGAAGCACTTTTTTTGCGTCTAATGCTATTCTATTTGCAGTACCACACAACGTGATACTGCAATGTCTTTTCAATTGAAACTATTTTTCATTTCATACGTATATACTAATGAGTACTCAAAATCATGAAGATAGACCTCAAAAAAGAAAAAGAGCTCTTCATACAAAGTCAGGAAAACTTAGCGCGTTTCAGTGCACTATACGAGTTCCACGCTCCACATGTGTATCGGTATGCCTATAGTCTTCTTGGCAAAAAAGAGGATGCTGAAGACGTCACAGCTGACTCTTTTTTACAAGTTGTGAAACAAATACGACAAATGCACTGGAAAGGAAAAAGTATACGTCCGTATTTATTTACCGTGTGCAGGAATAAATGTATGGATACATTCAGAAAAACTTCTGAAGAAACTTTTGATGAAGAATTAGTTGAATCTCATGAAGTGCCAATTATTGAAAAAGTTGCTGACAAACAATTGGTTTCTCAGATAAAGTCAAAAATCAATACATTGATACCTGAATACCGGGAAATCCTTTATCTTAAACTGGTAGAAGACTTCTCTTTCAAAGAAATCGCTGCTCAACTCAACATGAGTGAAAACACCTGCAAAACCAGATACTATCGCGCTATAGGAAGAGTCAAAGGTGAGATGAAACAGAATAAAATGCATTCATTTACTACACCTGTTCTCCTTGGTTCTCTGACGCAGGCGATGGCTATACCAAAATCCCAACTTCCACCATCTGTCCAACAGTTTCAAGCAAACAAACTTTTAGTTAACGAACTTACAAAAATCATGAATAACGGATCACTATTTACACAATTTATCTCTAATAAAGTCGCTGTAGGCATTACAGCTGTTACTGCAGGCACTACTGCAATAGGATTAAGCGGGGCAGGCATGTACCAAAAGTATGATACAGTAAATCCAATTACAGCAGGTCAGAAGCTAGTCGAGGAAGTATCAAAGAAAAATGACAACAACACGAGTGAGAATACAATAACTGTAAAAGACCAGGAGGAAGAAACTTCACCCATAATTACTCATACTGACGAAAAGCTCGGCATCAAGCTAACCTACGACTCGTCATTATATAAAATAAATTCAGGCGTAAACACTCAAGGAAGTCCTCATAACTATATTACAATTACCGACAAAAATAATAGCTATCCAACGATCAGTATCAGTAATGCATTAAAGCCAATAAATGGTTTCCCGATTCCAATAGGCGGGAAAATAGAGAAAACTATTCAATTAAATAATGGACTTAAAGCACAGGAAATAATGTATAAATATAAAAACAATACTGAAGAGAAAAAAACTGTAGTGGACGAAAAAGAGATTGCGAAAAAGCGCATTTCTGGTGAGTTAACACCGACTCCAGTAGCTCCAATCACTGATCCTGACGGATATAATATAACTTATTCAGCAATTTACCCTCAGCAAGGCGACTGCTACATGAATATTGAATTTTCTCAAATATTCAGAACATGTGGAGGACACTTCCCAGAAACTCAAGTCAGCGTAAAAATTATTTCCACTGCAGAAAAGTATAGTCCTGAGAAAGTGAATCACCTCGTCGAGATCATAAAAACAATTGAGGCAATTTAACCAGTAGATTATTTTCTCCTAATCCTCTATACTCTCTTGATATATGAAGAATGGGCTTCTCGTGGAGATGCTCATTTTTTATTTACATTGCATGTAAATATGTTTCATATACAATGACCTGTAAAAAGCAGAAACTAATACATACTTGAATTAAAAATAAAGAAGAAAATTATGACAACGACAAGTAGCGACTTTGTATCAGCGATTTATCAGCTCGCTGAAGATAATGGACTGGATCGGGATATCGTTCTCGATGTAATAAAAAAAGCAATACTTACCGCGTACAAAAAAGTTGCTAAGGACGAAGTAAATCCTGAAGATGATCTCGCCTCCTACAGCATTGACATCGATGAAGAGTCAGGGGAATTTATTGTGCTTGCTGATAAAAAAGTAGTCTCACATGTCACCGACCCGGCAACTCAAATCCAGGAGTCTCAGGCAAAACTTATCGACCCGAGACTACGTGAAGGTGACCACATCCAGCTGGATGTTACGCCGGATAATTTTGGAAGAATTGCGGCTCAGGCAGCGAAACAACGAGTCATGCAGGGGCTGAGAGATGCTGTGCGGGACACTATGATCGACCGATACAAGGACAAAGTTGGTAAAATCGTTACAGGAGTCATTCAGCGAAAAGACTTCAATAATGTACTCGTCGAGGTTGAACGAGCTGAAGCAATTATGCCTAATCAGGAGCAGATTCCTGGTGAATTTTATCGCAGCTCGGAACGAAAACGATTCCTCCTCGTACGTTTAAGTAATACACTCTCTGACAAACGAATGGTGCTGTCACGAAGCTCACCGGATTTTTTAAAAGCGTTATTTGAACTTGAAGTGCCGGAAGTTGCTTCAGAAAGTGTGGAAATAGTCAACATTGCACGCGAACCCGGTTCACGGGCAAAGGTAGCGGTACAATCAAACCATGAGAAAGTTGATGCTATCGGTTCATGCGTAGGCCCACGTGGCACCCGGATTGATTCAATTATGAATGAAGTCACTCCTGAGAAAGTAGATATTATTCAATATCACGAAACTGCTCAGCAATATGTCATAAATTCCTTGTCACCGGCAAAAATTTCTGACATTAAACTTGATGAAGAGATCAAACACGCGAAGGTACTTGTCGCGGAGGATTCACTATCACTTGCAATCGGCAAAGATGGGCAGAATGTACGACTCGCAGCAAAACTGACCGGCTACAAAATCGATATTACCGCGGATAAATCTCAATTTGAAGAAGAAGTACCGGAAGAAGAGCGTCAGGTAATAAAGGAGGAACAGGAAAAACTCAATCAGGGAAACCAGGAACTTACCGACCAAAAAGATCCAATCGAGGATGATATTGCTATTGACAAAAAAGAGAACCCTGATGAACTGGATGCGTTTGATTTCACTGAGCGGCAGAAAGAACTGCTCAAGGAAAATGGTATTACTACCGTCTCACAATTGCAGGAAATTGCTGACGGCAGAACAGAAATAAAAGGATTCACCAAACGGGATACGGATAAAATCGCGAAACAACTGGAAGGATAAGATAGAAGCATGGAAACTGACACGAAACAAAACAGGACCTGTGTAGTCAGCCGAACAAAACACAATAAAGCTGATATGATTCGTATTGTTTCTTTCAGGGGCGAACCATTACACATCGACCTGACTGGCAAGCAGCCTGGAAGAGGCTGCTATATAGCCCCTGAAAAACATGTCTTAGATAAACTGTTCCAACAACAAGGGGCACAGCTTGCAAGAAGTTTAAAGAAAAAAATCACCCTGGAAGAACTTGAATATCTCAAGAATGAGCTTCCCCTGGCAATTGAAGAAAAACAATTCCGACCTCGCCACACCAAATCCATCACCCTGAAAATCACCAAAGAAGAATACAATAAATCAATAAACAAATAATTAAATATGCCAATGGCCTGACGGCAACCCATACATTGTGCAGGATCCTCGTACGGACACAAGATTTTGTACGGACACAAGATCTTGTGTCCCAACAAGATTCCATTATTTACCCACCACCGACTGATGAGCAAGTTGTTCAAGGTGCCAGTCTGCCTCAGGAAGGGTAAAATCTTTATCGTGAAAGTGAAGTGCCTTTTGCAGAATAGCGTCAGTGAGATGAGGATTTTTTGGAAGAATGGAGCCATGGAGGTAGGTACCAATGATATTTTTATATGAAGCACCTTCGATTTTGTCAAAAAAATTATTGCCAAATCCAGTGATAACATCCCCAATCGGCTGGACAGAATCACTGAGAAATCTTGTCTGACCACCATGGTTTTCGAAACCTACAAGATATTCAGAAAATGAAAGGTTAATCCCCCATTCCTCCGCAAATTTGCCGCGGATTTTTACTACCGCATTTCCGATACATCTCGAAGCGACGGACGTATCAAGTGCTGCGGTATCAATATCAAGAATCTCAAGACCTTCAATGAGATTTCCCTCACCATCAATAAAAGATTTGCCGAAAAGCTGGTACCCGCCACAAATGAGCAGGAATATTTTCCCCTTCTCTACCTCTTCCTGAATTGTCTCCTTATGCTTCAAGAGATCCCGATAGACATACATCTGATCTTTATCCTGACCACCACCAATAAGGTATATATCAGCCGGAACAAACTTTTCATTTAATTCGGTATGAACAACCTCTACGCGAATCCCTCTTAAACCGGCTCGATGCTGTAGCGCGATAACGTTTCCAAGGTCTCCATACATATTCAGGCTCTCCGAATACATATGATTGAGG
>JBMCLJ010000070.1:0-7353 GCA_048615375.1 Candidatus Dojkabacteria bacterium
TGCCTGGAGCAACTCCTCGCAGGAAACCACTTCCATCCGGATGAACTTTTTCTCAAAATCGGTGTGGATAGTTCCCGCTGCCTGCGGAGCGCGTGTTCCTTTTTTGATAGTCCAGGCTCGAGTTTCTTTTTCACCAGTGGTAAAAAAATGTATCAATCCTAATGAATCATAACCGATACGAGCTACCTTGCTTAGTCCGGATTCCTGTAAACCAAGAGAATCAAGATATTCAGCCTGCTCATTAGGCTCAAGTGCTACCAGATCAGCTTCAGTCTTCACTGAAATTGCCGCGGTGATAGCTTTTTCCTCGAGCCCCATTTTACCACGAAGTTCTGCATCCGGCATGTGGAGATCTCCCTCATCTACATTCGCAACATAAATAACCGGTTTCAGGGTAATAAGGTTTAAATCATGAAGCAAAACACGTTCGTCACCCGATATATCGAGCGTATTTGCAAGCTTTCCTTCATTCATATGATCACGCAGCCGCTCAAGAAGTGCCTGGTATTCCTCAGTTGAAGCTTCACGTTTTGCCTTCATCCTGACCATAGTCTCATTCATTCTTTTTTGAACTGTTTCCAGGTCTTTGAGGATAAGCTCGGATTCAATAATTTCAATATCAGACTTAGGATCGACCCGATTTTCCACATGGATAATACTCTCGTCTTTAAACATTCTGACAAGGTGTATAAGTGCTCCTGTCTGCTTAATATGACCAAGAAACTGATTGCCCAGCCCGGCTCCTTCAGCGGCTCCCTTCACAAGGCCAGCTATATCAACAAATTCAACAACTGCGGGAATTGTTTTCTTCGAACCCGAAAGTTTCGTTAAAGCGTCTAATCGTTTATCTTGAAGCGGCACTATCCCCGTGTTCGGCTCTATTGTTGCAAACGGTCTGTTCTCTGCAAGTATTTCCAGTTTGGTAAGGGCATTGAATAATGTGGATTTACCGATGTTTGGTAATCCAACTATCCCCAAAGAAAGATTCATAACATGGCATTATATACTCTCTGAGCTGAAAAAGGGAATATTATTCCAATAAACTATACTTTCTATTCATCGACTGTCTGATATAATCCTGCACATGCGTATTCTCAACTTCGGACAGAAAATAGACGGTAAACAACAGTCGGTATATGTAATTATTTACACATTAGAATTTTATCCATGGTCACATTACCCTAATATGCCCCGCAACGCTATTGAACTCAATGTACCTGTAGCGCTTCTCATCAGCAGATACGATGGAAAAATGGGCTTTGCAGGTGGTGGAATTGAGCAAGGCGAATCGCTCTACGAAGGGCTTAAACGTGAAGCATATGAAGAGATAAATACAGATCTGGAAACACACAAAGATAACCTGGAAAGCATTGTAACCATAGAAACAGAAAGAAAAGTGATTCACCTGTTTGGATTAGAAGTAAACTTCAAAGAACTACTCCATATCCAGAAAAATTCTGTAGAAGCCCAACACTTCGGCAATGAGATTTCCGGCACGATTATGGTTCACTTACACGATTATCCAGAAGAACGTGGATTGATCACAGTACTAAAAAGTCAGTTTTCCCAGGCGGTTGCAGAAGGACTACTATACTTCTTACGAAAGAAAATGCTGTACAGCACTTCTCACCTGGTCTACCTGGGCAAGAAAGCAGGACTCGATATCGATCACTTTTTCCAAACCGAACTCAATCATTAATACCCCAAATCAAGGAGCGAAGGATGGCGAGCGCGAAAGGACTCGAACCTTTAACCTACTCCTTAGAAGGGAGTTGCTCTATCCATTGAGCTACGCGCCCCAATATCATCAATGGTCCAACGGAGTATACACTATTCATACAGTAATTCACACAAATAATGATTCATGATAAAACACCTCGCGTCATCAATTTTTCTTCAGGCATAGCGATCTTCTTTATCATCGTAAACATCATCACCCAAACTGATACCCAGCCCCTCAAGATTTTCCTCAGGGACAAGCTCAAATCCTTCACTGAATTCGCCATCTTCACTATCTCCATCTGACTCCTTGTGGGATTTAGTATAACCACATACAGTACATACTTTATCTTTACCAACTTTAGCAAAAATTGTGTTATCAATGCATTGTGGACACCACTCAGTTGATTCAATAATATCTCCTTCTTCACTGTACTTCTCAGGATTCTTCATAATTTCTTCAAATGAGACATCTTCGATATTCTCCTCCTCCTCTTCTTCTTCATTTTTTATTTCATCATCAACTTCTTCATGAATCTCGTTAGAATCTGCAGTTTCGTTGTTTTCTTTATGCTCGTTTGCCATATGCTTTTTATGGAGTAAACTATGAGTACAATATGACTCATGAGAAGAGTAGTATATTTCGACAGAATGTCAATACCCCGACAAAATGCCATGACATTGATATTTATCAACCAAAACAACATTGTACCATTTATTTTTAAAACCGATAGTGCTCATTTACTATCAAGTGTTGCTATATACTTCACGATATTATCAACTTTTTCTCCAATTTTATCTTTATGACCTAAAAGCCTCAGATAATTACGAATTGCCATTTCTAACTCAAACTCTACTTTTTCCTGTAAGTCATACTTTTCATACTTTTGATTCTCAGCTTCTTCATATTTTCGCCTGGCCTCATCTATCTCCTCTACAAAATAGTAAATTGGTTTCTCAAGGATATTACAAAGTAAAATGAGGAACTGGAGAGTAATGCGCAATCTCCCTCTCTCATATGAACCAACACCAGCGTGAGTTATTCCCAGCTTCTCCCCCAGCTCAGTTTGAGAATATCCCTTATCAATTCGAGCTTGACGTATTTTCTGCCCTACAGATGTGCGTAATTCTTTAGGATTTACAGCATATTTCTCGTGACTTTCCATGCATACACTATACCATAGATAACAATCGGTTCATTATATACGTATTGAATATATTTTCGCAGGAAGGGGCTCTAGCCTTGTAGCACACAAAGAGGATACCTCATACTTATGACGATATCAGCAATACAACCACAAAAGAAAATGAAGCGACGTCACAAAGCCATCGAGGAACGAAGTATGGTGCCGGGAAGAGGACTTGAACCCCCACTCCATAGGAACGTGGTCCTAAGCCACGCGCGTCTGCCAATTCCGCCATCCCGGCCTTTACCATTCACGGTAAACAGGTAGATCATATCAGTTTATTGCGTAATAATCCAGAAAAAAGTATTTACTATTAAGACAAAGCTGGTACAATGCCGTGTATGAAAATGTGTATTCTAGGCTCACGGAATGCTTCTGAAACAATGCTTATCAAGACCGAAGCCGAAAAACGTGGTCACGAATGTAGGAGGGTGAGTCTTGAGGATATATTTGTTGAAATTGACACAAGTTCCCTCAAAATACAACATAGAAAAACTGATTTATACAGTTATGATGTATATTTATTCCGGGCGGGAAAAAAATTTTCTGTATACTACAATGTGCTTGCGGATAAGCTCAGTAAAAAGGGGAAAACAGTAATAGATGAAGCTGTTGGAAATACGGATCTTTATGCAAAGCCATTTCACTTACTTTTAGCAGAACATGCGATTCCGCAAATCAAAAAAGTAGTGACTTCAGGTATTAAGACAGCGCGTGATGTGTTGATTGAAATCCCGCATCCAATTATTATTAAGTCAGAAGATACGAAGAAAGAACGAATTTATTCAGATGACTGGACAGATAGTTATGATACGGCGCGTACTAGTAAAAGCAAATCTTTCTCCTTTATCGAGGCATTACCAGTAAATACATACTATTCAGTGTATGTTGTAGGTGATGATATAATCCATACTACTTTAAAAACAGTGGCAAAACATGATAAACGTCTTCATCTGGGCAAGTTGATTAACGTCGAAACAGTAGCTTGCACAGAATTGATGTCCCGAAGAGTTCACCAGGTGCGTACCTGCCTTGGTTTTGAAATCATGCGTGTAGACCTTGCTTTGAAAGAAAATGAATGTATCGTCCTGGACGTTAAGAAATACCCCGCCTTTAGTTCGTTGGAAGGAAATACAGGCGCAGTCATCGCTGAACATATTGTTAAATATGCTGAGAAAAAATATGTGAGTATGCAAGACAACGATACCAAGTAAATGTACTGATTGACTTTTTTTCATGTATAGCTAACAATCCTTAAATGCAGCAAGTTTTTTACGTAACACTTGATCCTGAAAAAGCCCTTGGCGTAGAGGATCTACTTTCATCCTACCATATCCTTTGCTCCGAACCGAGCCAAATGATCGTACCCCTGCTTGATACAGGAATAGATGTAAAACATTTCCCCAATTCAGAAAATAAGCACCTTATCAACACAGCAAGATTGCTGCAAGAAGAAAAGATTCAGGAATACATTAATCAAGTAAGTTATGGTAAGCCTGATGTTATTGTGTTTAAAAATGATAAAGCCACAGAAGAACTTTGTCACAAATTAGAATATAACTTACTCAATCCTTCATATAAGGTACTCTATCGGTTTGAAAACAAGGTTGAATTTGCTAAGTTCATTGATAGTATCGAGCTGTTTACCCAGCCTGAACACCAGTTTTTCGAGAAGTTTGATGAAGTTTCCTATACCTCCTTATCCAGTCGTTTTGGTCATGAATTTGTCGTGCAGTTTTTTTTCGGACACTCTGGCAATACAACTTTTTTTGTTAGTTCAGAAAGTGAACTTCAAGACTTACAAAGAAGATATCCTTTAAGAAAAGGTAAGGTGACAAGAAAAATTAACGGTAATGCGTACACAATAAATGCCTGTATCACCCGGTTGGGAGTCATAATAGGTGGAATATCAGAGCAAATCACCGGAATTGACAAGCTGACTTCTTCAAAAGGAGGTACAGTAGGGAATGACTATACGCAGCGACATTTAACAGAATTTTTACGATCTGAGCTTGTTATGAAAACTATTGAGCTTGGTAATATACTTATGAAAGAAGGGCATAGGGGCATTTTTGGCCTGGATTTTGTCCTTGATGAAGAATCACATACATTTTATCTTATTGAGGCCAATGTCCGACAAACGCTTTCCTCACCTTTCTATAGTTACCTGCAACGTGAACAAAAACAGGTTCCCATTATGTTGTGGCATACCCTCGAGCTTTTAAACCATAATTACTATGAGAAATTCACTTCTCTTTCAGAAGAAAATGAAGAGTGGATTAACGAATCCATTGACGCTTTCCGTTTAACAAACAACAGGCTTGATTACAATATTCAGTTAAATCAACCACTACAAGCGTCACAAATTTTTTTTAGAAATATACATCCCTACCCGGTAAAAGTATTGGATCAGTTCCCTTCAGGAGTGTACCGGATTCGAGGCCGGTTACCTGTAGAATCTGCCCTGCTCGAGATGGGGGATGAATCATACCCGGCAGTGTTTCATATGCGTGAAGACGGGTGGAATACGTTATGTTTTATTTGTCGGGGGTACTCAATACTCGATGCAAAAAAAGAGAATGGTTTTTTTATACACACACTACCTGAACAGGCACTCGTACCTGAGCTGGGAGAAATTGGAAGACTGCAAATCCAGGAGTCAGCGTTCAGTTCCAAAAACACGAAAGATGTCAATGGCTGGATTATGGATGTAATAGATACGATTTATGAGAATACACGTTATAGTAAATCCTAAAGCATATATAGCACTGTTTCTGTTACTTCTTTAATTATGCTATGCTTGGCGCAGAATATGATTATTTCATTTGCGAACCAAAAAGGCGGTGTCGGGAAGACCACTACTACGCTGAGCCTTGCATCACTTTTAGCCGATAAAAAAAGAAAAGTACTGGCTATTGACCTCGATCCCCAGAGCAATCTTACCTCTGGTGTGGGCTTTGATAAGACCAAGCAGTACAAAAGCTCATATGATATCCTCATCGGAGATGACCCTATTGCCAGTGTTTATACCGCCACAGATATTGATAATCTATATTTAGTACCTTCACATATTGATTTGGCAGCCTCTGAAATTGAGCTCGTCCCAAAAATATCCCGGGAAACAATCCTGAAGCAAAAACTACTTGCCTTGAAAGAGGACTTTGATTATATACTTATTGATTGCCCACCTTCTTTGGGACTACTTACCGTTAACGCACTTGCTGCAAGTGATGGTATTGTCATCCCCGTACAGTGCGAGTACTACGCGCTTGAAGGCATTTCACAGTTGTTAAATACCGTGCACCTTGTTCAAAATTCACTTAATAAAAATCTGGAAATTATTGGGGTAGTGATGACGATGTTTGACGCGAGAACGAAGCTTTCTTATGAAGTCGTAAATGAAGTCAAATCTTACTTTAAACATCAGATCTTTAACACGATAATTCCACGAAATATTCGAGTTTCCGAATCACCTTCATTTGGCAAGCCAATTGATAAGTATGACGCATCGTCTGTCGGAGCCCGGTCATACATGGAGCTTACCCGTGAATTTATTGCTCGAGTAGAGCAATAGTACCTATAATCATTGCGTATGTCGGAATCTGTATCACAAAATGAGAATATCCTGCTACAAAGGAGACGCAAGCAAGAGAATGAAAAAAAGAAGGTCAAGCTGCTCATCATAATTGGCGTACTGATGATCACTCTATTTGGCATGCTCGGATACGCTGCGTACCAGCATGGTGGAATCTCCAACCTGGCACAGGGAGATAAAGATATTCTCTCTAATACAGTTGAAAATGTAGGGACTTCTTTCACGGGTGGTAATGAGAATGATGGTGAGGTAGATTACAATAAACCACTGGAGGTTAAGCAAAAATCAGATACTGAAGATGCAGAGCCCACCCGTACTACGTTGCAGCATTATATTAACTTTGTCGATGGGAGTTCAAATTATGAAATTACCGTTGCCAGAAATAACTACATTATGTTCAAAAACAGCTCTTCTGCCCCTCTGCAGATTCAGTTTTCAAATGGTCAGGATATTTCTTTAAACATCAATGAGAGAAAAAATGTACTTTTTTCTGAGCCAGGGACAGTCGCGTTCGCTGACGCGTTTAATACTTCAAGCGCTGCTTTGCAAGTCACCGGCATCATTACTGTTACACCATAACAGCATCGTAACTTTCTGATGGGTTGTAGTAGCTGTAGAATAATTTAAGCAATTCTTTGCTGTTCAACTGTTTTGATCCTAATCCCATTCGTGACAACATTTTCATGACATGATCTCTTTTTGGCATGAGTTGAATCAATGCTTTCTCTACCAGTGCATCGGCATTTTTTATCTCTACCACTCGTTTCCTGCCCAGAACAACATCAACCACTTTCTGAAAAGGATTTACCTGATCCGCGGTAAGCTGTCCGGAGTGGTGTGGAATTATTACAA
>JBMCLJ010000071.1:0-7095 GCA_048615375.1 Candidatus Dojkabacteria bacterium
TGGCGAAATAGATTTCGAGAGAATTTCAGCTTTAAATCGTTATTGTACTTCTATAAAATAGGGAAAATACTGTAACAGTATTGTTAACTTGCATTCATTACCGTTATTTGTTTAGATGTATAGAACAAATAAGCATGCGGTATGGAACCTGAATCATCCAAGAAGATGCCCAAAATCATTGTTGTACTGGTCGTTCTGATCATTGGACTTATGTCGTTTATGCTTTTGAGCGATATGAACCAGGTTCGCGATTTCTTTGCGCGGGTGGGGATTTCATTACCTGGCGGAAGTAGTGGCAGGGGAGAGTACATGCTGTACTCAGATCTTATCGAAAAGGAACCGGATAAAACGTATGTATTGTTTTTTTACGCGGACTGGAGTCCTTCCAGCAGGGATCTGGATACAGAACTGATAAAAGAAGCTGAAGAAAAGCGTCTTCCTGATGGGTTGGTAGTATTAAAAGTACCCTTTGACAGGGATAGTCAGCTCGGCAGACAATACAATGTCTCGTATCAACATACTCTCGTACACATCGACCACAACGGAACACAACTCAATAAATGGTCAGGAGGAGATGTTGACCTCATGCTTCAGAACCTGAACATTGAAGAAGAGGACAATATCTACGAATAGTTGCATGGAGCATTACTTCAGTGCAAAGATGAAAACCTTCTAATCGTCGAAGTCACTACGCCAATCACTTCAAGTTCACCTTGTACATAAATATCCTCATAGTCGTAATTGGCATGTTGAATGAATAATTCACCCATTTTGTTGACTTGCAGCATGCCAATGCCATAATTACCCTCAAGGAGGTACGCTACAATATCTCCTTCTTCGGGCTCACGGTTTTTTTCCGCGATAGCATAGTCACCCTGGTATATCCCTGCATCTGCCATTGCATCATCGAGAACAGGAAGCACCAGCTTGGAACGAAGGTGGCTGAAATAATGATGAATACTATCGAGACTCTCTTCATCCTGGTTTGCACGCGAGGAGCCCGGGGTAGGATTTTGCGTAACTTGAGTAATGTCAATAAACATGTTCCCCGCGTAGTGTAGAAGTATATTTTCTGCCATAGGCTAAGGACTTTACCTGGATTAGAACCGTTCGTCAATCTTTATCATGAGTGCCGTTCTATTAATATATTTACAGATACATACTGAAACTGTTTGCTACTAACATTTGACTGTTATGAATTTTGTATGGTTCCGAATTGATCTTCGTTTGAAAGATAACAGGATACTGGAAACGATATCTCAGCAAGGTAAACAGGTGATACCGATATTTATCCTTGATCCTAAGCTGATTCAGGATATGAACTGCTCCCGGAAACGCCTGTCATTTATGGCGGAATCAATCCTTCACTTGTCAAAACAGCTGGAAGATGCCGGCTCAAGACTTGTTGTTGTCAAAGCAGACCCGATAGCTTTCTGGAGAAAGTTTAGCAGTAAGGCTGCCGTTCACGTCACAGCCTCCAGAGACTACACAGCGTACTCGACCCGCCGTGATACGGCAGTGGCTTCTCTATTAGAAAAAAATCACGGCAGTTTTACAATAGTGAAAAATATTGTGGTCTATGATGCGCATGACAGGTTAGAGACAAAAAATGGAACACCAATTAAAACCTTTACCAGGTTCAAAACTGAATGGCTCAAGAGTCTACACAGTAGTCTCGCTCCGATTGAGTTTGTGTATTCTCCTGAACAGGTCTTTCTTCCGGTTCATCGAATAGAAGATTGTATCAAGCGATGTGACATTACCGAGTTTCATCGAGATGAACTTGAGCACTTTGTTCAGAAACATAGTTTTTTTCGAGGAGGAGAAGATGTAGGGTATAGGAAATGGGAGGTATTTAAATCAGAGAAGTTGCTATCCTATCATACAAAACGGGATCACTTGTATGAGGTTGGAACGAGTAAGCTTTCACCTCACTACCATTGGGGGACTATGTCGGTGCATCGTGCTGTACGGGATTGTATCGCGATTCTTGGTGATAGCTTTTATGATTTCCGAGCTTTTTCCCATACTGAAAAAGCAGGAGTTGAAGCATACCTCTCAGAACTTATCTGGAGGGATTTTTACAAGTATGTACTTGCCCATGCCCCCCATGCTCAGTGCAGTAACTACAATACTTCATATGATCGAGTACAGTGGTTGGAGAATGATACTTTGTTGGAAGCCTGGAAAGAGGGCAGCACAGGATTTCCTGTTGTTGATGCATGTATGCGGCAATTAAACAAAAACGGCTGGATGCATAATCGTGGAAGAATGATTGTCGCATCGTTCCTTACAAAAGATCTACATATTCATTGGAAGAAAGGAGAGAGATACTTTATGGAGCGGCTTGCTGATCTGGATATCGCGTCAAATAACGGTGGCTGGCAGTGGGTTGCAGGAACGGGAACTGACGCGTCTCCGTACTTCAGGATTTTTAATCCAGTTAGCCAGGGGAAGAAGTATGATCCTGACGGAATTTTTATAAAGTCATACATTCCTGAATTACGTAGGGTGCCAAAGCAATTCATTCACGAGCCGTGGAAGATGAGTAAAGAATTACAAGAATCCAGTGGTTGTAGAGTAGGGAGGGAATACCCTCTACCGATTGTTGATCACCAGACAGAGCGAATGGTTGCATTGGATTTATACAAGCGCAAATTAAAGAGTAGCTGAATCTTATTTCTTATCGCCACTATTCGAGAAATATTCAATCATTTTAATCAGAATAAGTCCAATAATGACGTACGCTATGATTGCAAACAGTGTCGACAATTCAAGAACAAATCGATTCCCGAATGTGATATTGTCGAGCACACCGGAAAATGGACTGACAAACGGTTTGCTGATGTCATACACAAAATCAATTACCATGTTCGTCCCCTTCGCGCCAAGAAGGCGGAGGACTAAACGGAGAAGCAAAATGCACGCAGAGATACCTACAATAATTTTGATGAATTTCACTATTGTTTCCATGATGTGTTCAGATAAGATGATTGTAAGCGAAAAGCTTTGATAAGTAAACCTTTATTGCAGAAAAATCATAATTCCAATACCATGCTCTATGCCCAGCTTGAAAACACTTCTTAAGAGACATGTCGTAGTTATTACATTTATTCTGATTATTATAAGTATAATAGTAACTACCGTTATTCTTAATACCAAAACTGATACTGATACAAGAAGTGATGCTTCCTCCCATGACTCTCCTGGCCTGCCGTTTTATGGCAAGGGATTAATTTTTTATACAGAAAATTATGTAAAGAACTTTGAGGAAGGGTATGCAGGTTTTAATCTCCCTGTCCCGGATAGCGCGGTTGCCGAGTTGGCGAATATGCATATTGAGGGTACTGAATGTAGCAGATATTTTGATATGAGGCAAAAGGACATTGAGCACTTTAAAGAGCTTGGGCTTGACTATGTAGTTGTAGGGTTTGGTCCAGCCAGTTGGTACAATATCGCCCCAACCAGACCCACTGACCCTACCAATCCTGATGACCCGGCGTATAAATTTTCTCAGCTTGATGAGTGGATTCAAAAATTAGAATATAACAATATAAATGTGGTACTTCAACTTTGGGGAACGCCTACTTGGGCTAGTGGGGTGGCTTCTCCACGTTCTGCATATACGGGTTCACAGACGAGAGACTGTCAGCAAACAAAACGCGAGGAAGGAGGCGGGAGAAACACATACGATCCTTCCAGTTTTTTTAAGCCATACAACGCTCCACCGCTTCAAGTAGAAGATTATGCTGATTTTGTAGAAGCTGTAGTTCGAAGATATGGTGAAAGGATTGAGGCATATAGCTTGTGGAATGAGCCGAATATAACTGCTTTCTGGGACGGGTCTTTAGAAAATTTTATTGCACTGAATAATATTGCGTATAATCGTATTAAGAATATCAACCAGAATAGTGTTGTATGGGGCCCAAATCTCTTAGGTACCTACAGCGACACTGGTTTATACCCGCATACATTTATGCAGAGAAGCGGCGGCAGGTTGCAGTTTGATGTTTTTGCCCTGCACGCCTATCCTCACAACTTCAATGAATCCCCGCGAATGCTTGGTGACCAACAAAATGAAGCAATAATTTCGATAGGAAATTTGCAGAACGCATTTAGTATTCTTGATACCTCAGGGTATGTGGGAAAACCCGTAGCAGTCACAGAAATGGGCTATCGTAGCAATTGGGAGCGTCAATTTGGTGCTAGTGGAATTCGAGAGGATTTGTCTGAACGATTAAAAGGGTTATACACACTGGATTCTCTCGCGGAAGTAGATGAAGTGCTCGCGCATCCAGAGTACGGCAGCAGATTGGTCGCTGTTTCGAATAATACGTTATATAACAACTGGAGATGGTGGTCTACGGGGTTAGTAAATATATTTAACACCCATACTTCAAAACTTGATTTTAATCAAAAACTGGATGCTTATTTTGTTTATAAAAACTGGAAGCCAGGTCTAAAAGTCGCTGCTAATGACTCTTCTGAGCCACCTTTTTCACAGGTAGACGCTGTTTATCCGGATAAAAATGGGTACACTGTCATTCAAGGTAATCATTATTGGTATAGACCTGCCAATACAGATACATGGTCCCGGAATACGCTTAAATCAGCGTATGGTAAACGTGGAAACGTACCGTTGCAAGACATTGATACCGCTTACTTTGATCCTAAAATGGGTTATACAGTCATTCAAGGTGATCGATATTGGTATAGAACGACTCCACAATCTGACTGGTATTCGAATACTCTTGCAACCGCATACGCGAGACTGACTGGAGAAAAATCCAAAGCGCCAGCGAGTAATCTTGATGCAGCGTATTTTGATGCGAAAGGGGGGTACACTATTATTCAGGGCGACAGGTATTGGTATCGTGAGTCATCACGGGAAGAGTGGTATTCGAATACTCTGAGAAGTGCTTATTATAATGAATCCTCCAATGCAGAAGAAGTAGCAGTTCCTTATGCTGATATTGACTCAGCGTACTTTGAGGCTGATGGGGGGTATACGGTGATTAAAGGAGAGTACTTCTGGTATCGTCCTACCCCTGAATCAGCATGGGTAAAAGGTACACTTAAACAGTTGTTTTCATTTAGAAGCTAGCGATGTATTCTACGTGATTAGCTTTTTTTCTCTGTCCTGATATAGTATGAGCTCAGAGTATTTGTATGAAACACTACACACTTAATTTTGAAGAAATTGGCGAAGGCAGGCCAGTGGTGCTGGTTTCCGGAATTATGTCTTCTACACGGTACTGGTACAGATTTGCTGAATTCTTCGACACTGCACAGTATAAGCTCATTCCCGTTGATCTGCTGGGTTTTGGAAAGTCACCTAAACCAAGGAATATAAGCTATACATATGAAGAGCACAGGAAAAGCTTATATACTACACTTTCAATCCTCCTTGCAAAAGAGAAAGCTATTTTGGTAGGTTTCTCGATGGGAGCGCTTTTGCTGACGAATTTTGCCAGGCATTATTCAGGTCTGGTAGAGAGAATCGTACTTGTAAGTCCTCCTGTTTTTCCTGATACACAAGTAACTATCCGCGATCTATCTGTGCAATCAAAATCGTATCGAATGGTAAAGACGCCCATATTAGGCCGGATGGCCAGTGGAATGACAACCGGGTTCAAGCCGATTTTCCGGAAGATTCTGCCGTATTTCCTGACGCATGTCACTCCGGAAATTGCCGCTGATGTGCCGAATCACTGTTGGAAATCGTTGCAGGGATCTCTCAAGAATGTCGTTGAAGTACCTCAATTCAAGAATGATATTCGTTTTCTTGATCACGTGGATATTGACATAGCGTATAGTACCGACGATGAGTACACACGCGAAGAGTACTTGCTACCAATGGTAGATGGTATGAGTAATGTCAAAATCCATACAATTAACGGTTCACATCAGATACCGCTCGATAGTCCTCATGAGTTGGCTGGGATTATCAAATCATCAGAATAATTCCAATAATAACGCTCGTTACCGGAGGAAGGAATAGATTATCCAGTCCATGGTGTGATACGAGTTCAATACCGGTTAAAAGAGCTGAACCAAGTAATATTAGGCATATATACCCCACTGTGGTAACAAAAGTCATTGAGTCTGATATGGGTATGTGCAAAAAAATGGTCGCTAGAATACTGAAGCTTACTATCAGGAACATACTGCTCCCGGCGTACGTTTTCGGCATGCCCGCGATTTTTTTCTTCCCAAAATACTTCCCGATAAGCGCAGCACTGCTGTCAGCGAAGCCCAGCAGTAGTGCTATCCCCGCGAATACTGCCGGATAGCTGTCTGAGAAAAGAAGGTAGGGAGCGAGAAGACCAAGAGGGAAAAAAATCATCCCAAAATTTTTTGAGTCGACATCCTGTATACTTTTATAAATTTTAAAATATCTCGATAGTATTGCGAGTACTGCCAATGCGAGGAGAACAAGCAGCCCTGAATAAAAACCAAGTGTGTATGGAAGTACTGCTGAGATCATTCCGCAGAGCATATGGGAAATTTTTCGCAAAAGAAAAGCATTATTCCACACACGCACCAGTAATTCGGACACAGTAATTACCAGTCCAAACAAACCCAGTACTATCACAATTTCCAACAGCATTGTCTATCAGTATAGTATGATGTACCTGAAACGTCATCTCGCTGTTTTTTTAGAGTAATTGCCTATATAATTCGTCCATGAGATTCAAGAAAAATATCGGGATTGACCTGGGAACCTATCAGTCAAGGGTCGTAGTTCCCGAGCGTGGTGTTATTTACGAACAGCCAACCATTATTGCATTTGACAAAATAGCAAAACGTATTATCAGTGTAGGTCATGAAGCAGAAGAAATGCTTGGCAAAACTCCTGTTGATATTGATATTATTCGACCGATTAAAAATAGCGTACTTTTAAATTACAGAGCTGCCGAAGCTTTAGTCAAGTATTTGATTACTACTGGAGTCGGGAAGGTTTCCCTTGTAAAGCCAAATGTTGTGCTGAGTGTTCCTTCTGATATTACTTCAGTTGAGAAACGGGCCTTGGAAGAGGCGGTTCTTAATGCCGGGGCTGGTGACGTGTTCCTGTTTCCCTCAAGTTATCTCTCC
>JBMCLJ010000072.1:0-6890 GCA_048615375.1 Candidatus Dojkabacteria bacterium
GATGGCGACGCCTTGCAGAGACACGCAAATTTTTTACTCGAAGAGGTAACTACCTATGATTATGATGGGCTTGATCTCAATTATGAATCAATATACCTGAAGGATAAAAAAGCTTTCTTTACTCTGGTTGAGACGCTCTCTGAAGGTTTAAAAAAGAATAGTAAAATGCTCTCTATCACCGTCCTTTCCAAATGGGGAGATGATATCGATTACAGCTTTGCACCCCAGACACGAGAGGTTCAAAATTATAAAGAACTGGAACCATACGCTGATCAGCTACGAATTATGACTTATGACTTCACTTCCCAGGGCTCCGATACATCCGGTCCGATAGCACCAGAAGAGTGGGTGAGAGAAGTACTTGATTATACAAAAGGCACTGGGATCGCGATCAACAAAGTCGTGCTCGGTGTTCATATGTACGGCTACTCATGGCCGGAAAACAACAGAGCGAAAGCGCTTGATTATCGGATCGTTCATATTCTCCAGAAAACAAATGAAACCACTCAAACAAACTATGATCCGGAAAGTAATGAAGCCACAATCCGCTACATAAAAGAAGGTGTGCCACATTCCGGCTACTACGCCTCACCCGAAGTGATTAAAGCAAGGCTGAATATCGCAGTAGAGTATGGATTACAGGGAGTGAGTTTCTGGAGATTAGGTGACGATCAGTTGTAACGTGCACGAACAGGGAGCATGGGAATTAGCGTATTTAAATCCTATAGTTTATATGCTATAATTATACATGAAATTTTTCTACGCAGTAATCATGTTTCTGCTGACAACCTTTATACTGTTCTGGGGGTATGTTTTTCTTATCCCGACTCCTGGGCTGGAGACATCTGAAGAAGCATTACAACGTATAGATGACACGGGTACTAATGTGAACGCGTTTATTAATGCGCTGGAAGTGGTTAAGTCTGTTGACAAGGAAAACGTGTATGTTTTTGAAGAAAATCTCGACATCAAACGCGACAACGCGATATTTCTGTATGTTTTTGTAGCTTTTTTGACCATACTGATCCTTGCCATTTTATTTCATCGGAGGAATTATATGCTATTCCCAATGATTGCATCGGTGATAACAGCTCTGGTATTCGTAGTCTCGATATGGCTGTTTACCAATTCAATAGCAACAAGTATCTACCTTGATCTTCAGGAAATTCGCACAAACTATGAAGGACTGAAATCACTATTATTCCTGTGGCCATTTTTATTCCTGTGGTTATTTATGATTGTTTTCGGATTGTGGTATAGGATGCCACGGGAGTAAGAGTATGGAAAAAAACTCTAGCAGATCAGGCAGCTTTTCTCCGATAACTTTCTGCTGGAACATAACTCGCGTATAACTCAGGGATATTCCCTTCATCGCCTGGAGTAGGGGTGGATTCTTCGTCATCAGAATCTTCATCGTCTTCATCACCACCTCCTGGTTTTTCCTTCGCTGTAAAAGTCGTCACTTTTATCACATCCTGATACGTATCCTCGTAGGAAACTACAATGAATAAGGGGTCGTTTGTAGGATTATTAATAACCAGATCCCCATCATTCTTCCAGCCAGGAGACCCACCGACAGACCATATCGCAACGTATTTCCTGGAGTCCTTATCTTCAATAATATCTCCGCCTACCGCTAATCTATTATTGAACATATCAGTATTAATTGGCATTCTTACTGATCCCACAAGCTGACTGTGTTCCCAATTATTGATATCACCAGTGGTACCTCTACCTGTACCATATCCACCTCCTCCTCCAATCTCAGCAACACTGTTGAAATTTCTTCTCTCGAGAACCGGGCTGCCATTTGATTGTGTTGCCCTTTCAGCCGATATACCGACAGTGGTCGCTGTCTCACACCACCCACCGCCAATAACAGCACTGCCGTCAAAAGTATAACCAAGCTTAACATACTTATCTTTTGCAGCGTTGACATCATCAGCTCCTGGATTATTTATTACCTCGTTGAATTCAAAGCTACCGCCAGGCTGAACAGAATGTACTCCACGGAGCTTCCCGCCAAATTCGTTATTCATAACCATTCGCACATACGCAGCGGCATCATCAGTGCCCCAACCTGCAATACGCATCCGGAATTCTCCCTTTGATGACGTGAGACTGTAATCCTGTAAAACTTGCTGAACAAGCGCATCGGTAGTCATATTACTGTCAATGACGCTTGAGGGGTCAACGTAAGTTCCACCTGTGCTGCCAGGATAGCATTGCTCCGTTATTTGTAACCGATCAGAAGCATTCCCGCCAAGCTCCTCATAAATCTCGTAAATCTTGGTAAGCGCGTATTTCAAATTAGGTCTTGATCCAGCACGTTTACCATCGTCAGTAAACTCTCCATTTGGCCATTCCGCAGAGGTAGATGCCGCGGCGTAATGCCTGTCTGAAGGACTCGCGCCAATGGCAAGGCTATCGCTGTTACCGCAGAGTGCCTGTGAGTCAGTACGTACAACCAGACCGCGATTACATTGGTTATTATAGTTAATACGCTTATCAAGCGGAGTATACCGTTGATGTACCATAGAAAATAACGTTGCTGGCTTACACGAACCGATTTTTTCACTTTTACCGGCATTGCCAGGGGGGTCTGAGGTAAATACTGATCCAGGACCACTCAATGTTTCCTCAAGTTCATATTTAGCATGACTGGAACGCATCGAACCTACCGCGCAGTCGACCTGGGAAGCGAAGTCTGATGATCCATCCATACATCCCAGCATCACACCGCTTAAAGCCCCCATACTCTCTTGGAGCCAGATGGCTGCAATCATTTCACAGGCTACTCCTGAGACATCTGAGCGTTCACACATTGTATTGACTAAAGCGCGATACCGGGCGCCATATTGCCCAATTGCCGTTCCAGACATCCTTCCTAAATAGAAATCAGTAATCGCACGCTTCAGCAGCTCATTCGAACCGTCATTTTCAAAATTGGTGTTAAAAATCAATGGCGTAGAGTCAGATACACACCAGGATTCTTCGCAGTATTCTCCCGGATTAATATTTGTCATTCCGGAGGGGGTCGTGATGCCAACACCAGGAATAAAACCGAATTTATTATTACTCAACGGATCTTTATCAATGCCGGACTGATCAAAATAAAGATCTTTTCCTGTTACCCGGGTAAACTGTCGCAGACATGCCATTTTATCAGGCCTCATGACATCAACAATATCAGTCACAAACCCATTCATTTTTTGAAGATGCACCTGCTCCTTGAAACCTCCATTATTAAAATTTTTATAGCGAAGTGGTTGCGCTTCTATGCCCTCCCCACCAACAGGTACATAGGCGTGGGAGTACTCTGGATCTTCATCATTGTCAGGAGTTACTTTACCATATACTCCATTAAAGGCGTAGAGCATATCTGTTGACTGGAAGATTGATTTAGACACTCCCGCGTGAGTATACCACGCGTAGATACCCCCATTTCCTTTTATATTAAAAGAAAATACTTCAGGTGATCCGAGCGCATTCATACTTGTAAACTCATCATCTGGTTTATATCCTTTATGCGTTTCAAACATTTCTGTAATATTTCCGTTTTGACACTGACCATCTCCGTAATAATCACTGCAGTCAGACAGAAATGTTTTTGGATTAAACTGGTATTGCAATGTGACCATACAGTTATTACCCCCACATGTCTGACTAACCTTTTCCGCTACTTCACGCGGGTTACCATCAGTATCGCTTCCAGGGCCAACGACATGGAGGTAATCCCCGGTATTCCTCATAAAAATATGAAACCCGCGATTGGATACTTTTACTGAACTGAGAATTGCACGCTTGGGATCGGTATCTTTCATACCATTGGATACAGAAGTATTGTACGCAAATACATTTGGAATCCCAATATTTCCGCTCGTTACATTGAAGATCAGACCAGCACCATTCCCTGCCGCAACAACATAATCACTCCTGCTGCCAGCTGCAACTAACGCGTTCGCTATTCCTTCATCATTAATATGGTCACAGTAGGTTTTTTGCGATCCACTACATAAATCTCTGGCTTCAGTTCCAATTGTAGCGGACAAGGGATCAAAGCTTACATATTCAAGTGACTCATCAAGCATACCAGCTTCATACATCACAATTCCTGCCACTCCGCCTGAAAGTTGCTCAACAAAGAACTGATTCGCGGTATCTGACAATGATACCGGGGAATCAGTCAGATATTCAGACTGCGTAATATCACTTTTATCAACCTTGAGTACGCTGGCTTGCAAGCCACCATCTACCTTACCTTCAAACATAGTTATGATGTCATTTCCTTCCGCATCCTGTGTAAAGGTGACTTTTGGCACAACCAAGCCAAAAATCGCGCCTCCAAGAGACTTACAACGTTTACCAGTCGATGCTGATTCCTTTCCTTCCATCTGGTTCGTTATTCTGCATAGATACATGGTATTGCTACGACTGTCTCCACTGATGGTGGATTGTTTCTCCATAACTTTGCGAATAGCTGCTTCATCACCATTTTTTAACTGCTCGAGCTCAGCCTCAGAAAACCCTTCATCTGCATCTTTTTCACTGTCAATAAACAAAACATATTTTGGTGTGTTTGCTTCACCGACAATCACACGAAGATCATAATTCCCGTATTTATTAATCTGCGCATTAGTTTCTTCAATAATTTTGCTGAGAGGATAGATGTCATAGCCATGTCGAATTATAAGATTTTCCCGATCGATAGGCTCTACTCCTGTTCCTCGTTCATTATCTTCTATCATGTAAATAAGTTTATTATCCGGCGCGTCTACATTTGCTTCAAGAGGTACAGCCCCATGAATCATTGTTTCTTTCTTGTCGCAGGTGAGTCCTTCTACCGGAAGGTTGATATCGCCAAAATTATCATTACCGAAGTAATTATCCTGTGTTTTTAATGCCCAGGAAAAGTTGCTGATCAATGCTCCTACAACACAGTACTGATTATTAAATACCGCGTTACCTGATGTTTCATCTGCTATTTCTCCTTCTTTCGCCTCAGACTCCTGATCATTTTTCCCATAGCGGTAGATGTAGGTACGGGTATCCCTGGTAGGAGACATTTTGTATTCGATGCTCGCGATAGAGCAGTAGTACGGCGAAAGGTAGTTAATAAAAGGACCATTAATGTCGGTATTGATATCATTAAAAAGCAGGTTTTGAATACCGACAAGTCCGACAGGCAGTGTTTTATTAACCATTTCAAAATTAAGACTTGACTCTTCAGCTGTGAAATCATTACATCCAGTTCCATTCACTACATCGCGCGCGCATGCTATTCCGCGTTGAGTCCATCCGTTCGCATCAGGAGCGTCTGCAGGATCAGGCCCGGCATTAATATAATCATTGAGCGCAAAAAGGCACTGCATAGTATCAGAATTTTTGTTTGCCCTGCGATACTTTTCATGATCACTGGTTGGATCGGGCCGCTGTTCCGTCGCTCCTGTGCCTGGATCAGTGACTGTGATGAATTCGGGTACGAAGGGGTTAGGGTATTCTCCAGAGGGTTTGTATCCTTTTTTTTCGACTGCTTCACAAAAATGATACGCGGCCTGGAAGGTATCTGCTTCATCAACGGTTCTCAGGCTTACATGTGGGGAAAGTTTTGTCTTATCAGGACCGGTGCTGTCTGAGCTACCGAATATACCCTGTATAAACTCTTTTAAAAATCCTTCTTCCTTTTCCTGTTTGGCATTTTCCGCTTCCTCCGTATTTATCTCTTTAGTAAATGGGTTAGTAATTGCACCAAATCCAGGTTCGGAAGCATTTGCTGATGTATGCGGAAGAGTATATTCCGGATTAGTCAGCTTCGGTGCAAAGTCCACGACGCTATTATCAACTGCCCGCAATACGCCAGTCTGATCGACACAAATTTTAATACGTTCAATGAGCTTCCCGTTTATGCGGACGAATTGAGATAATTCATCCTCACCCCAGAATGCGTTCATGCCACATGATTTTCGCGTTGTATCTGGACCATCACCGGTAAATGCTGTAAATATGAAATTCACAAACCTGTCAAACATGCTTTCACTATCTTCAACATCCGCGCTCGCAATATCATTATCATTTAGTTTAAAACTGTATTTATTCAAGCTGATATCAGCGAATATACTTGAGGCCATAGCATTCTTTATACAATGCTGGCTATCGCCAAACTCATCAGACTTGCAATCGATGCTTTCCGGAGCGTTCGGGGAGCGTATAGCTTCAAAGATCTGTTCGCCAGGAAGAGCAACACGCGCCCTGTTGATTTTCAGGTTAAAATCAAGTGGAATCTGCATGTCCTTGGGGAATACACCTTTTCGCTCTGATACAGCGTCATCAGTCAAACCATCACTGACCCACTCAACATCAAAATTATTTGGCTCAAAGGTGACCTCCTGATCCTTAAAAAGAACATTTACTTTAACCCCTCCAAGTGTAGTTTCTTCTGTCTCATCACTCTGCGCGACAACCTGTTCGGGTTCTGCTACCAGGAGAAAACCAACATAGCACACCACTCCTGCTATCAAAAAGCAATTGAGTCTGTAAAATAATTGATCCACAATAAACAGGTTAACTAGGGCATTATATCGATACTTGCTCAGAACCGCAATGAGTGTGTTACACGTCGAGTTCGGCCTGTTTTGCGTGTGTCTGGATGAAGCGTTTTCTCGGTGGAACCTCTGTCCCCATGAGCATCTGGAATACTTTATCTGCTTCTTCCGCGTCCTCAATGTTTACCTGGCGGAGAATTCGGTTTTCTGGATCCATGGTAGTTTCGAGAAGTTGTTCCGCGTTCATTTCTCCAAGACCTTCAAACCGCTGTATATTATTTACTTTCTTATTCTTTTTGGATAGTTCCTTGATGAGTTTATCTTTTTCCGCATCGTCTTTTACCCAGT
>JBMCLJ010000073.1:0-6837 GCA_048615375.1 Candidatus Dojkabacteria bacterium
ATCTATGTCATTTTCATTGGTGGACGGATGTATAGTGTTTGAAGGTATTTGGTATTAGAACCTCATCAGCAGGGATTTTGTTATGAATATTTCTCATTTCACCAATTGAACGGTTGTGGGGATACATATTCTGTTTACTCTTTGTCATGCTTATTAAGTTTACGGGTTAAATAGGCGATGCCTCATTTTCCTGTAAAGTTTCTACGTTGTATTTTCTAAAAAAACGAATATATGTATCATGGGCAAGATCTTCGACGTCTTCCTTGGGTACGTATTTATACTAATAAAAACGATATACATACGAATATGTTGCCTGATAGCACGATTCTTGCATCACGATGTTTGTGTGACTATTGTAGAGTGTTCTGTGCAGAAATAACAATTTTAGTAGATGAAGCATTAAAATTTGTTACAATGACTATATGAAAGACGAAAAACCTGATTTTACAGTGTTTCTTGAAGAATTATTCACCAAGCTGAAATCATTTGTTGATGAGAATTATCATCTTACTCAGACCACAGGAAAACTTAATCGAAACAATCAAAAAAGTATCGCCATGGATGAGGCGATGGAAGGTTTTATCCTTGAGGAACTCAAGAAAATAGACACAAAAGTCCGGGTTTTTTCCGAAGAAATTGGCGTTGTGGATGTTCATAAAGATCCCCAGTATTTAATTGTATTTGATCCTCTGGATGGGAGCGCAAATTTTAAGTATGGTCGAGGGTTACTACCGTTCGGTACGCTGGTATGTATTTTTGAAGGCATAGAGCCTAAGTTTTGCAATGTCCTGAGCGCTGGCGCGATTGAGTATACCAAGGACTTACAATTCTACTTCAATGGAAGCAAAACCTATGATAAATATAATATGCCGGTTGAAATCAGTGATGACTGGGAGAATGAGCCGAATAAACCTTTTTATATAGACATTCACAAAGGTCGTAGGAAAAGGTACCTGCCATTGTTTATGAATCTTATGGTGCCCAGGCATTCAGGTTCTACTATCGGAAACCTTGTGTACACGCTCTCAAATACATCAGCTTGTATGGGAAGTAATATGATGAATCCGGAAGAGGTCGGAGCGGTTGTCACGTTACTTCGTGGAGCAGGAGCAAAGTTAGTCGACGACTATGGAAAGGTGTTTCACGATCAGCTCTTTTCCTATAAAAAGAAATTCGCGATTCTGGGAGGTGGAGAAGGAATAGTAGATCATATTATTGCTATGATAAACGATGTGGACAAGAAAAGTCGTCATTTACAAAGAAATAGATAGGTATACAATTAACTATGAGTGAAGCGACAGGGAATACAGTAGCCGAAGTGACTAAAAAGAATTTGCACAAAACAAGTGAGTCAATTTTTTCCGCATTGCATTTGATAACGATTGGTGTTGTCTTTCTTTTAAATACTACTGGGATTATCTCCTGGGAAATGTGGAAGTACTTTATACTCATACTTTTTAGTATCTGGCCAGTGTTCTTAATTTTTGCTGGACTGCAATTGATTTTTCGCAAGTCGCTCATTGTGAAGGCCGTGTTAAACACGATTGGCTTCATTCTTTTTGTATCGATGCTTTCTGTTTCTGTCGCTGCTGAGAGAAGTGACTATTACAAAGATAAGATTCTTGAAAACAGCTGGTTACTTAATGTAATTGTTGGTGATGGGGAATATCTTGAAGAAACACCTGTTATCTCTGGAGAGGCGTATGAAGCAGTAGAGTTTAGACAAATGCAGTTTAATTTCAAAAGTAGTAATTTTACCTTGAAGGACAGTGATGATTTTAATGATCATGTGCGAGTGCAAGCCTACTACTATGAAGAGTATGGAGTTCCTGAATTGGAGGGAAGGCTTGAAGATGGTGTGCTCTATACTGCATTTGATCCTTACTTCAGGTCACCGGTGCTATCATTCTTTATGGATAACGTCATGTATGATACGATGATTGGACAGGAAGAAGTTGATACATTGCTTGATATTGACCTGACATCTGGAGATGGCGAAATTCAATTAGAGAGAATTACCGTTCCAAGAATTACTGTGAATATGACGTCAGGAGATGTTATAGTTAACTTAGAGAATAATGCGATTCCTGAGGAACTGAATCTCAAAATGACTTCCGGAGAATTTGAACTTTTTTTGCCTGAAGAAATTGGCGGTATTGAAGTTGCCTATTCAAGAACGTCCGGTGATATAGCTGTACAAGGGCGGGAAATTGAAGAAAAATCAGGAACGTATCTCTATAAACCAGAAGCTGAACAAGTGATGAAGATTAATCTTGAAGTCACTTCAGGGAATGTAGCTATACATTTAGAGTAGATAAAATTATTATGAAGAACAATAAGTTACAAGGTAATTATATAACTGGAGGTATTCTGATTTTTTTAGGCGTAGCCTTTCTTCTTGATCAGTTTACGCCATTTTCATTCGGGAATGTGTTAGGTCTCGTGTGGCCTTTAATTCTATGTGGTATAGGATTGTATCTTGTTACTTCGAGCAGCAAGAAGGCGGGATTGATTTTAATAGCGTTGGGAGGCATCTTCTTCATTGGAAATCTGGAGTTTTTGCCTTTTAATGTGTGGCAACTCTGGCCACTTATCCTGATTGTTGTTGGTATTAGCATACTCATGTCCCACTCCAGGATTATGCGAGGCAATGGTGCACCCTCATCTTCACAGGAGAAACAGTCTGGTGATTTTGATCATTTTGTAATGTTCTGGGGATTAGAAGAAAAAATTCACGGTGTATTTAAACAAGGAAACATAACAGCACTCTTTGGAGGAGCGGAAATAGACCTTCGGGAAGCTGAGATTTCCGATGAAGGAGCTATTATTTCTACCACGGCTATTTTTGGTGGGGTTGAACTACATGTGCCTGATAATGTAAAAATTGTGAATAATGCTACAGGGATATTCGGTGGATATAGCGACAAGACACGTGCTGGTTCTCAGGACAAACCCAAAGTAATTGAAATTCAAGGTATCTCAATGTTCGGCGGTGTAGAGATTAAGTAGTTTTTCATCTTTGCTTCATATTCATTATGGAATATAGAGTGGAAAATCCAAAAGTGACGTCAGTGGACTTCCAATATAGTATATAAGTAAAGAAACACACAAACTATGCAAACAAAAAAACTCTCAATAGTAGCAGCAGGAGCAGGTATTGCTGTGATCGCTGGAATGAGCTCATTATTTTTTATGACCAATTCGCATGCTCAGGACCAATCTGCTTCAGAACGTCCGGATGTCATAGGTCTCGTTGCCGAAACAGTTGAACTTGATCGTGACACACTATGCAACGCGTTTAAAGACACTCATCTGGAGTTGCTTGAGGATAGAGCTCAAGAACGAGGTTTAACTGATGAAGAAGTCGCAAAAGTTCAAGATCGAATAGAGTCTTCTAATTGTGAAGGACCAATGGGTAAGGAGATAAGGAAAATGGGTGGCCACGCTCAAGGAAGAGGAGGTAAGACTCGTGTGATTAAAAACATGGCGGCATTTCTTGGTACCTCGGAAGAAGAGCTAAAGGAAGGGCTTAAAGAAGGGAAAAGACCACATGAAATGTTAGAAGAACAAGGAAAATCTATGCATGATTTTCGTGAATATATCAGAGAAAGAAGGAGCAATTTGCAGCAGTAGGCATACAAGGGTGCTCAATCTATAAACTCCGGGTATCGTACCCGGAGTATTTTGTATCCAGTGAATAAAAAAACGTTTGTTATATTTCATTAAAAGGTGTACAATTATCGTTGAAATAAATGTCAATCATTACTGTTGATAATCTTATTAAAAAGTACAGGAAGAGTCAGGAGAATGCGGTTGATGGTATTTCATTTGATGTCAAAGAAGGTGAGCTTTTTGCTTTCCTGGGACCAAATGGGGCCGGAAAAACAACAACAATTTCTATACTGACCACTACGCTCTCAAAAACATCAGGAACGGTAATTGTAGATGGGCTGGATATAGCTGAGACTGCTTCAGAAGTGCGCCAACGGGTAGGAATCATATTTCAAAAACCTTCTCTTGATGAGAATCTTTCTGCAGAAGAAAATATACGTTTCCATTCGGTATTGTATGGGCTATATTCGTTTTCTCCTTCTTATCGCTTAATGCCAAAGGCTTACAAAAATAAAGTTCAGGAGCTTGCGGAAGTTGTTGGAATCGGTGATTCACTGAATAATCCAGTCAAACAGTTTAGTGGAGGTATGAAGAGAAAGCTGGAGATCATCCGTAGCCTCATGCATTCACCAAAGATTCTATTTCTGGACGAACCGACTATTGGCCTGGATCCTGACAGCCGCAACACGTTATGGGAGTATCTCTTGAATATGAAGCACAAAACAGGCATGACGGTTTTTCTTACGACTCATTACCTTGATGAGGTAGAAGAAGCGGACACTGTATGCATTATCAATAAAGGTAAAATCGTAGCGAATGGTTCACCCCAGTCTGTGAAGGACAGTATGACTCAAGAAACAATAGTGTTCGAAACGCAGCCTGATGATGTTCAGCAGCTCAAGGATGAAGTCACATCCCGCGGATATGAAGCAGAAGTAAAAGGCAATAAGGTCATAGTAAAAGTGCGCGAGTTCGAAAAAATTAAAAACCTGATGAATGCAATTTCCACAAACATAGCGGATTTTGATGTGCATAAGCCGTCTATGGAAGACGCCTATCTGCAAATTATACGTGAAGAAGCTATTGATATATAAAACCTTTGGAGTAGATGATGAAATCAAAGTTTTCACGAAACCTGAATTCACTGTTTGTAATAGCATACCGTGATATATTAAAGTTCTTAAACGATCGGGCTCGTATCGCAGCTACTTTTATATTTCCTGGAGTCTTTATTGGTATTCTCGGATATAGTTTTCAGTCAAATCTGGGAGCTGAAGTGCCATTTAACTTTCTCACCTTTGTGTTTGTTGGTGTTCTTGCCCAAACATTATTTCAGTCTGCAGCTTCCGGAATCATATCTCTGATAGAAGACAGGGAGAATGACTTTAGTCAGGAAATATTTATTTCACCAGTTTCGCGATATACTATAATCCTGGGTAAAATACTTGGTGAATCAATGGTGGCACTCTTGCAGGCGTTCACAATTATTGTGTTCGCCTACATAATACGCGTGCCTTTCGCGTTTGAGGATATTCTAGTACTTATTCCGTTCATGGTAATTGCAACATTATTTGGAGCATCTTTTGGTGTGGCTGTTCTTTCAATGCTGAATTCTCAGCGCTCAGCTAATCAAGTATTCCCTTTTTTAGTGCTGCCCCAGTTCTTCTTATCAGGGATTTTTACCCCAATTACCGAGCTTCCTGCAACACTTGCTATTTTAGCCAGGGTAGCACCATTGACTTATATCGTTGATCTTTTTCACGGTGTTGTATACGCAGGTGAGCCCCAGGAGGTATATGATCTTCTAGTACTCCATCCACCATGGGTAAATATTCTTGTAATTATTGCACTCTTTATTGTATTTCTCGTTATGGGGACATGGATTTTTATACGTAAAGAAACAAATAAATAATCGCTATATAAGCTTTAGTTATAATTGATATAGTGATAAAATTCTAAGTAAGCAGCTAGTAACATGGAAAAAGAAAAAGACCGTTACGTTATACCAATAATCTTCAATGAGAAGAACCAGCTCCTTCTGGCAAAAGTCAAGGATGAGCATCTGGAATTTTATCATCCTCTTACGTATTTATTCCCTGGCTCTGCGATACGGGAAGGTGAGACTAATGAGCAGGCACTTGTGCGAGGTACAAAAGATGAGCTGGGTATAGATATACGGGTAATTGCCCAACTGAATTTTGTGATACACCCCTTGTATATCGAGGAGATTTACTACTATCATTGTGAAATGATAGACCCGAATCAGCCGTTTAAAGAGAGTGGTGTAATGCTGGAGAAACCGTTCTGGGTAGATTTTGATAAAATCACTGTTTTTATGTCAACTGAGTCGTCTAATCCTGATGTTCTGAAGTATATTAGAATGAAGATCAACGGTCAGCTTGAAGACTAAGTTTTTTCAGAAATGTTAGGATGTAGAGGTAATTCTCCACATCCTTATTTATTGCAAATTACTATTTTTTGAATGAGTACCCATTTAAAAAGCGTGTTCCACCTGGATCAGCTTCAAATACTGCACCGTCACTATTTCGAATGTAATACAAACCTAATCCTGCTCCTTCCAGCAACGAATGAGGTAAAGTAACCCGATGTCTGATAACTCCTAATTGACCATTAGTGAGATTGTTCCAACTGATTGCATCTATATTATTTGCAAAGTAAACGTTGCCATCAGTTCCGGTATGAGCAACTGCTAATTTAGTGTCATTACCATTAACATCTTTCAATGTGCTCAAAGTAGGAGTGACTTTTGTTCTACCTGGTAATTGTTTCCAGTTTGACCATCCCGAAATCCCATTGGAGGAACTGGAGATAAACAGCTGGTCACTCAATCCCACATGTATCATGTAGAGCCTGTCCTTGAATTTAATAAGATCAACAGCGTGTTTTGTTAACGTTCTTGGGACATTAATCTCTGTCCACCTGGAAAAGCGGAGTGGCTCGGTGAAGTTAGTGTTTCTCCTCAAATAAATTTTTTGGTTAGTACCTATATGGACCTGGTATAAAAAATTGCCGGCGGTCATGGCAACTCCATTGTAGGTAGCTTCGAGCGGAGCGTTGTTTCTATTCCACGCAGACCAATTACGGCAATTTGTAGAACTAGCTGTATATATTCTACCATCAGTTCCGGTATGTGAAAGATAAAATTTACCAGTTCTTGCGTAGTATGCAATTTCAATTCCTGTTGTCGTTCTTGCTGTGAGGTTC
>JBMCLJ010000074.1:0-6826 GCA_048615375.1 Candidatus Dojkabacteria bacterium
CTTTCCCTGTACTCCTTTTCTTTTGAGGTTGAATAACAGGTTGGGCATTATATTGTGGCTGTTGAGGATTAACAGCTTGCTGCGGTTGTTGTTGTGTTTCCATAATTTTTATACGTTAAATACTTGTACTAATGATACTTTTTTCTGAAATGTATGGCAAATTATTTTTCTCGTATCAAAACTTGTTATAATACCTCAACCTAAACCTATGATTGACTTTTCTAAAATCACGATTGATCCTGATTTGCCTATTGCAGGGTATGAGGAGGAAATAATTACTAAATTTGAGGCCTCTTCCAATATGATCATTATCGGAGAAACCGGCTCGGGGAAGACAACCCAGGTACCCATAATGCTCCTTAAATCTCTGCAAAAATACCAGGATGTCCCGAAAGGCAAAATTGCGGTTACAGAACCTCGAAGGCTGGCAGCTACCTCTGTAGCGGAGTATGTTTCGAGCCTTGTGCACGATGAACTGGGTAATACAATCGGGTATAAAATCAGATTCAGCGAAGCGGCATCTGATGATTCAGAAGTCATTTTCATGACAGACGGTATCCTGCTGCGTGAGGCTCAGCTTGACCCTTTGCTTATGCAGTATTCAGTTATCATGGTCGATGAAGCCCATGAACGGAACGTGAATTCTGACTTTGTTATTGGTCTGCTTGTTGATGTCCAGAAAAGAAGGAGAGATAAAGGGCTGGTTCCGTTAAAAATAATTGTTACCTCTGCTACGCTTGAAAAAGAAAAATTTGAGGACTACTTTAACGAAATAGAACATGAACCCCTTGGAATCGTTGAAGTACCCGGAAGATTGTACCCGATTACCACCATCTATCAGGAAAAGGATGTGCTGGATTACGAAATAGAAGCCGCGGACACCGTTGAACGCATAGTCAATGAAAAAGCGCAAGACAAGCCAGGTGATATCCTTATTTTCATGCCCGGAAAAAGAGAGATAGAAAAAACACGCGAAGCTATCCAGACATTACCGGATTTTGAATCCCTGAACCTTGAGATCATCACCGTCCACGCCAATTTACCAATTGAAGAGCAACAGGAGATTTTTAAAGAAAGTGATAAACGTAAGGTAGTTATCGCTACTAATATCGCTGAAACTTCCTTGACTGTACCCGGCATTGTATACGTTATTGATTCAGGTTTGATCAAACAAATGGAATTCAACCCGAACTCCGGGATGAACTCGCTCGTGACTAAACATCATTCCCGTAAAGGTCTCGAACAGCGTAAGGGACGTGCGGGTCGGGTAGAGCCGGGCATGTACTACGGACTCTACACCGCGCAATCATTTAAGGAGCGCCAGGAATTTCAGACTCCGGAGATACTGCGCACCTCACTGTCCCAGATTGTATTGGTAATGAAAAACATTGGTATTGCCAATGTGGAGCACTTCAGATTTATTGACCAGCCGGATATTCGGTTACTTCGTAATGCGCTTCTGGATTTAAAGCGATATGGCGCGATCGACCATAACGAACGGATTACACGTAAAGGCGAGATAATGGCTAACCTGCCCCTTGAGCCTAAATTATCAAATCTGGTTATTGAAGCTGATAAACATCGCTGCCTTGAGTCTGTATGCATTATCTGCTCTTTCCTGGAATTAAAACCTGTACAACAATATAAGACATATGACGACTTCCTGCAGGAAGAAGTCGCGAAATACCAGCAGGAACGTGAAGATGCAGAAGTTAACATCGAATATATTGATTACCAGGATCTGGAGGAGCTTGAAGACAGGGCGAGAACGATGTTTACGCAATACCAGAGCATAAGTAGAAAATTTGAGTACAAAGGATCAGATTTTTTAACATATTTAAATATCTGGAACCGCTGGCAGTGTAATAAAGATAATCCAGGATGGGCGGATAAGCACTATCTATCAAGTGAAACCCTGGAAGAAGCGGCGAATATCCTTGAAGAACTCCTTGAGATCTCCGCGAAGTCCGGGTTCGAACCGGTAGATAAAAAAAGCAAGGATCTGTATAAACGAATTGAAAAAACTATTGTAAAAGCTTTTAAGTACAACATGCTTGTACGGCAGAGAAATACTTTATACAGAAAAATTAATACCAGAGAATCAGATATTCGACTGCATCGGTCTTCCGTACTCCTTGAAAACAAACCTGAGTACGCGGTAGCGTATGAAGTGATAGAAATCAGTGAAATCGACGCTCTTCCCAAGCTCAGTGCCCGCACCCTGCATACAATTGAGTCGCACGTAGTACAGCATTACTTTCCTAAAACCTTTAAAAAAGTTCGACGTGAACACGAACGTTCCCGCAACTCCCGGCGTAAATCCGCATTCAAAAAAAGCCGACACGGAAACCGAAGAAGGCGGAGGTAAATGGATATTTATTCTACTAGTATAGCTCTTAAAACATGCCTAGGAATGTTGTTATTCATTGCCAAATCCCTGTACATTGCTTCTTCTTCATGAATCTGTCTTGTTCTAGATTCATGTATATGTGAACATAACTCATCCCATTGTATAGTCATAATTCGATACGCCTCAACTGGTGCAGCTCCTGCTAAATCAATGTACTTTATTCCTTCGATAGGATACAATCCATCTTTTTTTGAAAAACTCCTGAAACAAGCACCCATGCACCCTGAAGACTTTGGTCTTATAATCACGAACCTCATCGCTTCAAAAACTTCTTGAGATGCTAGCATGGTATCAAAGGTAGCTGCTCTTGCTACATCGGCTATACAGCTGGATGTACCCTGTATTTGTGAATGATATTCTTCTATCGGTAGATGAACACTACTGTAATTTCCATAAAGGGAGTGAACGATTAGCCCTCGTGAGTTCGGATCATGATAAAATCTGTCATAATCTGCGAATATACCCGGGACGAAATTGCAAGAAGAGCCTGTCCCAAAATGATCAACGGGAGTTCGACGTGTTTGAAGATCTTCCATTTTTATACGTAATAAAAACTATTTGATTTGTCAAATTTTTATATATACATTACATAGTATTAAACGGGCAATGGGTAGCGAGAGCAAAACTCCTTCACTTCTTCATGGAGTTTGGCGAGTCTGGCTTCATCTTCACGGTGCGTAATTGCTTCATCAATCCACCTTGCGATATGTTCCATCTCCGCTTCCTTCATACCTCGTGTAGTCATCGCAGGGGTTCCAAGACGCAAGCCACTTGGATCAACTGGTGATCGTGGATCGTCAGGAATTGGGCTTTTACTTGCAGTAAGCCCAACTGCATCAAGCGTTACTTCAACCTGCTTTCCAGAAAGACTGGAAGACGTTATCGTATCGATTACCATTAAGTGATTGTCAGTACCATTAGTGACCAGTTTATATCCCCGTTGCATTAATTCATCAGCTAGTTTCTTCGCGTTACTTTTGATCTGTTTTGCGTATTCTTTAAATTCAGGTCTGAGTGCCTGACCAAACGCAACCGCTTTTGCCAGGACATTGTTCATATGCGGACCACCCTGGAATCCGGGAAATACTGCCCGGTCGATGAGAGTAGCAAGGTTTTCAAGAGTTTTTTCAGTTTGTTTCAGAGGATTTCCTGCCTTTCCCATACTTAAGATCATCGCGCCACGAGGACCACGAAGCGTTTTATGTGTAGTTGTAGAAACCACATGGAATCCTGCCTCGAATGGATTATTCATTTCACCGGCCGCTATTAATCCCGCGATATGCGCGACATCCGCCCACGCTACCGCGCCAACTTCATCTGCAATTTCTTTAAACTTCCGATAATCGAGATCCCTGGGGTATGAAGAGTAACCAGCAAGAATCATTTTAGGTTTATTCTTTTTCGCGATATCTCTGAGTGCTTCAAAATCAATCTCTCCAGTTTCTGTGTCTTTAATTTTGTAACGTACAAAGTTGTACATTTCTGACATTATGGTTACCGGGTGACCATGAGTGAGATGTCCGCCGTGAGATAAGTCCATTCCCAGTATTGTGTCTCCTAACTCGCACCACGCTCCTAAAACCGCGTAGTTCGCAGGAGCACCTGAATGTGGCTGGACATTCGCGTGATCACAGCCGAACAGCTTTTTTGCCCGCTCAATAGCTATCAGCTCAATCTCATCAGTATTTTCCTGACCGCCGTAATATCGTTTGCCAGGATATCCTTCAGAATATTTATTGGTAAAAACTGAACCAAGCGCCTCAAGCACTTCTGGAAATACATAATTCTCTGAAGCGATCAGTTCGATACCTTCCTGCTGGCGTTTATATTCAGCAGAAAGGGCATTCGCAAGTTGCGGATCTGTTTTTGATAAGCGTAATTTATTCATTATGAAATAGTATTCAATAATTTTGAAGAATTATTCAAGTTTATTTGTCTCTTAACGGGAACTACAATGTGATTACGTTCACAATGGTACAACATATCCAGCGCAATGGGTGGTAAAGTGTACTCAAGTTGTTTTAGCTACTAAACCATGGGTGATAGATTTTAGTACTTGGAGAGGTGATATGCAAATGAAAGTCTACTCAGGCGTTACTTTCCAACAGCTATGCTGCTCAGCACAGTTTCCATTTGCTCGCGTTCATATTCCAGTCCCTGAGGGTGTCTTGCAATAAACATATGTATCTGCTCTTCGCGGAAAATCGAATAGGTAACGATTCTGTACCCTGGAGCTGTGGGCATAGCCACTTCTGCTGTATATTCCGCATAACATCCTCTAAGATCTCCCGGTGTTGTAATAGCCGAACCAGCGTATACCACACCGCTATACACTTCGTTATTCAGCAACGTTTTTTCCATTTCCCTGCTGAGATCTTCACATGCCTGATTCTTCAGCTCACCAAGTGTATTTTCCCGGCTCACCACGTGAATACTCGTCCCATTGAGGAGATCACTGTACTCCGCAATATCTTCGTTCGTCGCTGTCCAGTATGAAGGGTAATAAAAAGAAATTGTATCCGGCTCTTTATAAAGTTCAGCCTTCGCGTAGTCCTGTTCTTCTAACGCTTCTCCATCAACTGTACTGGCTGTCTCCGGGAATTTTTCACGGTTTTTTTCAATAACAAGGTAATAAAAAGATGCCGCAAATATACCTGTAACAACGATAAGTACTATAATCGCGATTGCAACTGTTTTTAGAGGAAATCCTGCTGAAGACCTGGATTGAGTATCTGATTCCACAGTACTTGCAGTCTTCATATCGTCACCTGTAGCTTCTTGCTTAGTCTGCTCCTTTTCCATAGTACAATTTTATCATGAAATCAGAAAAAATAATCCCAGGGTTGAGCAATAATTTAGTACGTATCTCTCATTATTTTGCAAGTGAACGGGCAACAGCATTAACATAATAAGCGGGTAGAACAACGAAATATGGAGCTCCTTCAGAAGAAAGGAGCGTAGATGAAATCACACCGACAATCTGTCCATTTTTGTTATATACTGGAGTACCATAATGACCTTCATCCAGCTGGATATCACCTGCAAGAGATACTGTATACCTCTGTAAAGGCTTGAGTGCTCTACCTGTATTCCGATTCTCAGCACCTGAACCATAGGCATGTACGGTGCCATATACAAGCTCACCATTATACAGAATAAAAATGTCATCATTCACTTCCGGCACTTCATTACTGAATGTCGGAACTCTTCCAGCTATATCAAGGATGTCTTGACCGTTGCCTTGCATAGTGCAGTATATTTCCTGGCGCAAAGTATGTGGTGATCCTAAAAAGTGTGGTGATGCTCCCATATCGACAAAATTTATTATTGCATCAGGCTCATTCACGACAGATTCAGGTACTTCTACTCTCCTGCCTGTATCTGTAATCTCAGTAAATTCAAGAGGTGTACTTCGCCAACGACTAAGAAACCCACGATCAGCCTCTACACGCGGAGTAGGTATATCTAAAAAAAATGCTCTTCCAGGCAGGATATTGCCAATAGCAATTTGTCTTGCAGTACAGATTTGTTCTACACGTTCACTCTCCTGTCTCCCAGGTAGTTCCGCGACAAATACTGTGCCCACGTCAATTAATGCGGATGATTCAGGTACAGCTCCTACATTTCTGACGAAAACACGCTGCGACCTTACGGCGAGTGCTTGTAGTTTCTCTTTTTCCTCTAAAGGGAGGATGTTCAACGCTGAAGAATTCCCGATAAGAGAAGATGATTTCTCCTGCTCTTGAGTTGATGTACATGAAGCAAGTAGTAAAACCCACGAAAGAAAACCAATAGTTACCAGGCCTCGAACATGTCTGGTTAAACGTTCAGTATCAACTCCTGAGCCTGTCGGGGCAGAAAGCATCCATGGCTTAAGCCAGGTCATACGAAATTTATCAAGGTATTGTTTATCTCCTACCTCATCAGTCACATCGTATTTAAGTATGGTACAATTAATTCATGAAAAAGTATGTGCTTATAGGGGTGAGTATTTTTTTGCTTGTACAGGCTATATTTATGGGGATTATTCTATACAGAACATATAGTTACAATCCTCCCTCAACCAGTGATATCAGCGAATTTACTCAAGGTCTGGACATTTCCAGTACTTGTACGAGAAGTACGCGATTAACTGATACTGTGGATTTAAGCCAGGGCGATTTCGCTTCCCTGAAAATAAATGCCTGGATTCCATCATGGGGTATGGAGGCAGGTTTACGAACTCTTGAAGAAAAAAATGAATATATTGACGTAGTCAGCCCGGTCTTTTACGAGATGATTGATGGCGGGTTTATTGATGTTGACCGGGATGGACTTGAAGAACTGCAACGTATCACTGCAGGCACAGAAATAAAGATTGTCCCGGCAATTTCCGGATTTGATCCTGATCAGATGAATGCTGTTCTTAAAGATGGC
>JBMCLJ010000075.1:0-6778 GCA_048615375.1 Candidatus Dojkabacteria bacterium
TTGTTCATGAATTTTCCTTTTTCTTGAAAAATTGTATCTGAGATGCAATTCCAGTTTGAAACCATGGAACGTTGGCAGTCATGCGCGCCTGACTCCGATGCTAATGGTCCAAGGGAGAATAAAAACTCCTCAAGTTCTTTTTCTGAAATAGTTTTTTTCATCTCATGAATACTATCGTGAGCATGTGGACAGCGGGGCGGAGTCGAGGTTAAGTGACGAGTGGCGGATAGATTTTATTTCTTCAACATCATTTCTACTATCCCTCCAATATTCCACGCGTCATCTCCGGCACGGTGGTGAGTGCCTTCAAGTGGCAGGTTAAGCAGCTTCAACGCGTGTTCCATACCTGGTTCACGAGTAAGTTTATTTTGAAGAGCGAAAAGGTTTTTCAGGTTTATGTGTGTCCTGCCAAAAGGATAGCCGATACCCAGACGGATGCACTGCCTTTCAAATTGCGCCCTATCATAGTCTCCCCAGCTCCCCCATGTGCGGTCTTTACTTTTATACTTTTTCCTGAGCATTGCGCACGCTTCATTAAATGGCATTCCTTTATTTTTAACCATTGCCGGGGTTATGGATGTCAATTCTGTGCAGAATTCGCTGATACTGGAAGTCTCCGGCAGGACGAAGACAGACTCCTTCTCCACCCTTTCCCCTCTCGCGATATCATATGTACAAATACCGATTTCAATAATCTCGCTCTCCTCCCCCACCGGCGGATCTCCCTCCCAACAGGTAGATTCAATATCGATAATGATCAGCAGATCGAGTAAATGAGTCATAATGTAGAGATTATACAGGAAGGGCGAGATGGTAGGAAAGTGGTCGAAGGGCGGCTGATAGGATGAGTAAGCTATATATGTTATAATTAATCAATATAATTATAATGACCTGCTATGTTTGAATATACAAGAACGAGGCTTGCAAATGCCTTAGAACAGATAATCTTACCAGTTTTTCCGTCTGATTCTCCTCATTCGGTAGTACGTTCTGGGGTGGCTCTTTTTCTTCCTATTTCAGACCAAAAAGAAGAAGAGGAAGGGGCAGCTTTTTTTAAGGCTGTTACAGACCAGGAAGCCGCTCCGATGTTCAATTGTCCTGAGCCGCCTGTGAAGCTACTTGTGGGAGCTGTTATGAGTGTAGTCAATTTAAGGTTTGAACCGAGTTCATCGCATAAGCGTGAGATCACTCTATCCCCTCATGATACTTCAGGAATAGTATTCCCGAATCAGCCACCCGGGTCTCTCTATGTGCTTACACCAGCGGGGTCTGAAATGACGCGCTTACCACAATGTCCTCTCATGATTCCTCTTCAACTGGATTCCTCCTTAGCGAATGAAGTAATAATGAAAGCTTACCGAGGATTAGATATAACAAAGGTATTTAGTGAGCATGAAGAGCCTGAAAAATCTCTACCATTAAAAATAATTGAGTCTCGACCTGCAGAAAGATCTGTCAAACACTACAATGAGGAGAACGGGAGCCAATGGTTTGTAGTTATTACTCCTCAAAGACTGCTGGGACCGCTGGGTCCTTTCAAACAAGACATTAACAATCCACTTTTCCCAGTCTTACAGGAAGATGAGGTTCAATCATGGAATTATGAAGTAGCGCTACCGGTTAGTGATCCACTTACACAAGGTTCAATTCCCTGGAATAGAATGGTACGGTTATATGGAGGTGATCGAGTACTTCAGGTGGCACTTGTTTCGCTGCTTCAATTTGTTCATCCTGGCATAGCCGATGGTCTTATCGAACACATCCAGAATAAGAATCCGAACAAAACTCGCAAAGGTTTGTTTGGATAGTATAGATTGAATGAAAAGATGAAGTTGTGATGGAGGTATCTATAATTATGTCACATCAGAATAATTGTAGTATAACCTCTTAACTATTACCATTTCAGACTTTTGAAATCCCTCGCTACATCACTATAAACCTCATGGAGGTTTTGTATAAAAGTCTTTGATGTATGAATGTTAAGCGTTTACTATGGTTTGCGGGTATTATAATACTTGTGATTCTTCTTGTTGCTGGTATTGTTACCTGGTATCAGGGTCTGGAAGATAACGATGAAAATCTACCCGAACAGAATGTAGTAGGAAATGAAGTAGTATCAGGTACGAACAATACTTATGCGCAATTCAGCGTAGAGCCTGTTGTAGAAGGACTGAAAGTGCCCTGGGATATCGTGTTTACCTCTCCAGAACGTATGCTCATCACAGAAAGAACCGGTGCTATCCGACAGGTAGTACAGGGCGAGCTGCGGGAAGCTCCGCTTATTGTATTCCAGGAGGTTCGTGGCACGGGCGAAGAAGGTCTTATGGGCATGGCGCTTGACCCGGAATATGATACAAATAAGTTTATATATATTTCCTACGCCTATCCTGACAACAATTCGTATACGGTTCGTGTATCCCGCCTTATTGATAACGGAAATAACTTGCGTGAAGAAGTGCTGATCGATGGTATACCAGCCGCGAGGAACCACGCAGGTTCCAGAATAGCTTTTGGTCCAGATAATAAACTGTACATTACAACGGGAGATGCTCTGAATGCCGAGCTGGCCCAGGACAGAGAGTCCCTCGCGGGGAAGATTTTACGGTTAAACCCGGACGGAAGCGTACCAGAAGATAACCCATTCCCCGGTTCACCGGTCTATTCCCTTGGTCATCGTAATCCACAGGGGCTCGACTGGCATCCTGTAGCTCTCATATCCCCTATTCAAACAGAAATAAGCAAGGGGAAAGGCAGTATTGGGAACATTGTTCGCGTACTCAATTAATATCCAGTACCAAAGAGTAAAATTCAAAAAGGCAGATTAGACTGGAAAAAAGAATATGATGATTACTTTAATGAGAAGTTTGATACATCGAAGTCATGAAAGAATACTCAATTGTCCTTCTTGATGCATCGCTCTACTAAAACCCTTCCGCGATCGCGATGTTTTCTTCGATGCGTAATGTTTGTGGCACAAGTCGTTCTTCTAAAACCAGATCAGGATACAGGTCGTACTTGGCGGGGTTCCTGAGGAGCTCTTTTTTACTGACCCAGAAATTTTCCTGAAACGAAGTCTTTTTTATTAAAGTACCGGAAAACCCTGTTGCAAAATAGATAAAGAACATTACATCTTGAATAAAATCCCCATTCTCTCTTTTGCGCATTTTTCAATAAATAGTTTCTAACGTGAGATTTTTAACCTGCAGCCCCGTTTCCTCAAATAATTCTCTCCTCGCTGCTTTTTCAAACGTTTCTCCAAATTTCACCTTACCACCGATCCTGCCGACTTTTCCGAAATATGGCTGTTCTAATCTTCTGTGAAGCAGAAATTCGATTTCTCCACTTGATTCATTTTTTCTTACTCCATAAATCAATACAGTAGTTTTGGGTTGTTTTTTCTATCAGTTTTGTTTCATCATCTATGGAATCTACATAGCCTTTTCCAGGATCTGTTAACTGGTACTTTTCATCACGTTTCTCAACAAAATTCATTTCGATCAGTTTCTTCAAGTGATAATACATATGCTCACTCTCCAGCCCGTCAAGAAGTAAGTCATTAAAGCGGAGAGACTGAGCTGTTGATAATTTTTCCAGAATACTCCGTTGAAACTTGTGAATAGTTTGTTCGGTACGCATAGTGAAATTGTACAGAACATAAACCAGTAATCAACTGAAGGGGGGTTTAGGTATAAGTGGACGTCCTGTTTTTCATTGTATATGAATGTACTTACTATTAGTTAGAAATACTTTCCAAATTTTATATCGATAAAGATTTGATACTCAATTAAAATTATCATTCGCAATAGAAGCCCATTTGCGGCAAGCAAATTAAGCTGATATATTCACTTATGAAAAAAAAATACAAAATATACTTGATTTTTTCAATTTTTATTGCATTTTGCTTCTTAATCATATCAATAAGTTTAATCCTAACAAACAGACGATTTGATCAGCGTAGTGACGCGGTAGCTCTCAGTGATGCAGAGCTTTTTGATCCTATTGGAAATCTCGTCGTAACAATATCTCCAGAAATCGTTTCACAGGTTGACACATATACCGTTACCGCAACTATTAATGGCAAACCATACGCAGGTGGTCTTGAAGTTGATTTTGTACTTTGTGAGTTAAACAAACCACGTCAGGATTCAGGATGTACACCAATGAAAACACGATGGGATTCTGATCCGTTGAGATTTGACAGTAATGGCAAGGCAATAGCAAATTTAGGCGAGTACATACGACAAGAAAAATACTCATATTTACGAATTGGTTCGTACTATCATACCTGGAAACGAATTAACAAAGATGGTGAAGTTATTGGTAATCCGAGTAATCAAACCACGCTTCACGTTCATCCTGTGAATGTACGAGACTACTGGGATATTGAGGATAGCGCGCAAGCCATTTATAAGGGGATAAACTATAAGTCTGGTAATAAAGAAGGGAAAGTCCAGATCGATTATCATAAAGAATTAACATCAGTGTGTGGAAATGACACCTGGAATATGCGGTTTACTAAATCAAATAAATATATGTATTGGAATCCCTGTTATGGTGATAACTGTACCGATGACTATAATCGTAATCTTGCATTTGCTTTACAATGGAAGTCTGGGAATGGGATGGAAGCGCTTAGTGCTCCGTACTGGACATCATATTCAATAGATAACTCAAAATATCAATCACAAATACAGGAACTGTCTGCAGCTACTGCTCCGATATCATCAGTAAATGGATTTTATGACACAAACTTTCTTCGAAGTATGGTTTACATGAATGACTTAAAAGACCCGTCGAATATGTTCCCATACTTACAAGCTCCAGCATATCTTGATTTTGAAACGTATAATAAAACAGCTCCTATTTATACAAACAAACTATCGTTCGCGGGGCTTCAGAACATTTATCAGGATTTCTGTACGGAAACCGCTGAAGCAACAAAAAAACCTAATAACCCTTCGGCGATTTATGTGTCAAATTATTCATACGATACTATTACGACCCCTGCGTACTCAGGAGATGTCATCGTTTTTCAATTGAAAGAAGTTTATAATTACAATCCATCTTCTACATGTAAAACATATGAAGATATTCAGAATAAGAAGTGTGGTTATGTGCTCCGGGAAGATTGGTATTTTGCCAAAGGTATTGGTTTAGTCAAATTAGATCAAAAATATTTCGGTCGAAACGGTAACAAGGAGTGCTACAATGATGATGATTGTCTAAGTAAACATAATATGAAAAATCCTGATTTTTCAATGTCTCTTATTTCAAAATCACAGAACCAAGGACTATTGAGTCAAAAACCGAATAATCTTATCTCCATTACAAAGCCATCATCTGGAAAGATCTCAGTCACACTAAATTATCCCAAAACTCACCTCTCGCAGAAACCAGAACAGATGCAAATGATAATCACCGATGGTTCGCCTTCATTTAACGCGAGCAATTATGGTATTAGAATACTGAAACCAATCTCAAACTCATTTTATCTATTCCCAGATAATACTGACAAATTTTCGATATTTGTACCACAAGAGAATCATTCCGGAACTAAAGATGGTTGGAAGCTTATAAACATGAATGAAAAAATATATGATCCATTTATGAAAACCTGGATTACGATTACAGGTTATAGCGAAACGGAAACAACATATACCATCTCTGCTGATATTGAGGTTGATTCTTCAAGTATATTACGGAATAAGAAATTAACGGTATATCTTTACGCTGAGGGAAAAGAAAAGGGTAAAAACATTCTCCTCTTAAGTCCTGTAAATAAGTACTCCTGCCCAAGCTGTTATAATTATTATTTTGATAAAGTTTATGAAATTAAAAAATGAAGAGGTCATAATGAGTCCATTTTGTGACTTTGAGGAGATGAACGGGCCGGCCATAAAGTGTACTGAGGCTCTGAGCACTACAATTGATTTATACAATGACATTTTGCCATCATCCCTCATTGATCATTGGAAAAAGAAAGGCTGGGGCGCGTACGCGAATGGGTTACTCTGGTTAGTAAATCCACAGGATTTTGATTATATTTCTACTGAATGGTTAGATGAGGATTCCAGGTCAGGTGTAGTCTTTGCAAGAACTGCTTTTGGTGAAATGTTCATATGGGTACATGAAAAGGTTTATTACTTGAGTGCCCAGTATGGTTGGACAAAAGATATTGCTGATGATATAGAAGATTTTTTTGAGATAGCATTATGTGATGAGAGATTTATTAACAAGGGGCTTGAGGGGAAAGTCTATCAGGAAGCTTTACCAAAACTAGGTATTCCAGAATACGATGAATGCTATGCATTCGTTCCTTCTCTTGTCCTTGGTGGTTCTGGCAAGGCAGATACACTACAAAAAGTGAAACTACATGAGCATCTAGCCTTTCTTGTTCAATTACATAAGTAGTAATTATATTTTCCCAAAATTGAATACTTACTATAAAGTCTGGTGTAAAGACATACTTTACTCACTACTTAATCCACATAGAGTATTCTTAGCGTTTTCATAGTCAAATGCGTACATATCATGCCCTGTTGGTAATCTATGAGACCCGGTATGTGAGTTATATTCAAGGATGTGGTCATGAGGTGTGCCAGAGACAGGTATCGCTAGATTAATCGATACAGAAGAGATCGGCGAACCAGAAAATAGTATCATGTGGCTGATAACCATTCCCCGCAAGTATAGAGATTTTCTTTTTAAGATACATCTTTCGCACTACCCTCTATAAGAAAAAGTTTTATAATGGTATAGATAAAAATAAACTACCATG
>JBMCLJ010000076.1:0-6652 GCA_048615375.1 Candidatus Dojkabacteria bacterium
TCGAAAAAAATAATGAACTGGCTTTGTTATTTGAAGATTCACAGGAAAGCCTTGTCCCGGAATTCAGTACCCGTGATGAACGAAACGAATTCGTTCAAGAAAAACGGGATAGTGGCCAGTACAATGTTCAGGCTGTTCTCGGTAGATGGGAAGTATTTGAAAAAGGAATTACCATCGCCCGACGTATAGCGTATGCAGTTGGAGGTTTTCTCCTTACTGTTTCTGCATTGTTTATCTTAACTACTATCGCGAAAATCGTGGCTGACAACAGAAAAGAAATTGGCGTATTCATGGCAGTCGGGGCTCAAAAAAGAGATATTAAAAAGATTTTCTTCAGCTACGCCTTTATGCTCACAACACTCGGGTTTATTATTGGACTGGTAATTGCGGTAATATTCAACGGTGCACTTTCTCTGATTTATGGTGATGAGATTGTTTATGAAATGGCTAGTTTTGCGGAAACCCAGGACATCTCTCAGCCAATACTCCTCTTTGTTGGTGTGCCGGTCGTACAAGTAACGCTACTCTACATATTTGTACTCCTGGTCGGATTCGCGGCATCCTACCTGCCTGCCCGTAAAGCAGCCAAACTCGATCCGATAGTTGCCTTGAGAGAAGGCTAGCAGGGAACAGTAATCAGAACGGTGACAAAGAATACGAAACAGTACAACGATCATTATTCCAACAGAAAACCAATATTGTCCAGAATAAATGAGCCGTCTCCAAATGCCTTTGGTCGAAAACGAATTGCCTGGACGTTTTCGTAGTTAAAGCTTTCAGCTCCCTGAAACTGGTTCAGGGGCAGGGATACGGTTTGTGGAACTGTTTCTTTAACAGTAAGGCTACTGAGAGGAAATGTGAAATAACTACTCAGAAGATCGTTCACAGGGTACAGATCAGGTGTAATGCTCAACGTAACCTCTTTGTCTGCTCCATCTACAAGAACAACATCGAGCAAATATTCCGCTTCATCCCCTCCGGTATGTCCCAGATCAAACTGAAAATGCGCGGCAGTTTCTTCTAGCGCATTGCTGAGATCCAAAGGTTCGTCGAATGTAATATTGTATAACGCGTTCACGCTACAAGACACGCATTCTGCCAGCTCAAGAACTGTATTCCTTGAAACTCCCGCGATGCTGGGATGCCTAAGCTGAATCTCTATTTCTCCACCCTCAAGCCCCATACCTTCAGACAAGCCAATAGCAGGTATCCTGGCTGGATCGATATCTTCATCAAAATTCGTGATCATCATATAATCCGAACTTTGAAAACCATTCCTGTATTGTGTATCAGGTAATGCATCAGCGATAGTCCGATAGTCTTGAAATACTGGCTGGAGCTCTGTTCTGTTATGTAAGGTTGATTCAAGAAAGCTACGTACATACAGACTGGCAATCTTCCTCTGCAACGAGCCATCCAACAGTTTATTTGTATCGACAAACCAGTGGAATGGCGCGTCAGCATCATAATCTCCCCATACAGTATTAAAATTCGCATGATTCGCTCTTCCAATGTAGACATATGTCTTGATAAAGTCTTCATCTTCATTCCCCTTGAGGAATTGCAGTCGATCATAGGTTCGAAGTCCACTAAACCCGGATATGTCATAATCCATCGCGCCTTGTAAAACAAGATAATTACAATTGGCAAAAGGCAACTCTTCTCCCGCGGGCTTATACTGGCTGTCAGTAGGCGCGAGAGCAATTACTGTTGTGATATTAAAATCATAATTACACCTGACATAGGAATCTACAGGACACTGTTCTAACTCACTGAACAACTTGGCGATTGTTGCCGCCTCACCACCCCTTGAATGCCCTATCAGAGCTATCGAACTCCGATCTATTTTATTATACAGCGCACTGTCTTCTGAACTGTTTTTTTGTAAAATTAACTGAATATGCTCCAGGATCAACCAGCCTCGAGCATCATTATCCTCAATAATATTCCCATATAATTCAGGTGCGAGATTCAAATAATTCTGATCCAGTGAGACCACAACATACCCCATCTCCGCGAGACTCTCTCCCAGGTAGGCATAGCCTTCATGCGAAGGCTTCTGCATGGCGCTATTGCCGTGAACAATCACAACGAGAGGTCGCGGTGTATCAGTATCCGGCAGCCATCCAACAGCGTTCAAAGGCAGTTCTTCCGGCCCAAATCCCCAATACGTGGTTCTGAAACCAGTCCAGTTCTCAATAAATGCCGCGCCGGAAACGGTTGCACCTTCAAGGATTCCCACACCATCCCTCTCAGTATATCCGTACCGTTCGGTAAAGGTTTGATCACCGTACACAAACTGTGAGAAGTCAAACTTTTCGGAACCTGCAAGCACCTCTTCAATATCAATTTTTTGAACAAATGATGGAGCCTGCGCAACACCTCGATGCTGTTCTCTGGTGCCTTGAGGCAGAAACACAAGCATTCCTCCTGCCAGACCAGCAAGTACAACCACTATAAGGAATCCATGAAAAAGTCTAGTAGCGAAATTTCCTTTGAATAAGCCACGATAGTACAACAATATTCCCAGCACACCACTGCCAAGCGTGGTCAGCATAAGAGCTGTTCCTGTGAACAACGATAGCAATAAGATAAGCTTTACGTTGAGCACGATGCTGAATATGGAAGAATACAGAATAAAGAAAAGCGCGCTGGTAAACATAACGGTTGAAAATACATACGCTATAACTGAATTCGCGACACTCCTTCTTTCTACACCAAGCAGTTTAAGCCCTGCGAACAGAGCAAGGAAGAAGAAATTATACGCGGTAACGTACAGTAATTGATCCCAGGGAGCAAATACAATGTGTACGGGCCGAAATACAGCAATAATCACCAGCGTCAATACCATTGCAACAACAACGATCAACGGCTGCTTCCGCCTTTCAGGTATCAGAGAAACAAGGAAATCGATAATCAATTGGACACAATGTTGCAACCTGTTCAGTATCTGCTTCATATATCTACATCTATTGTACTATCTTTACTTTGGCTTGGCTATTTCTACTCCTTCAGTCAGTTCTATAAGCATTGAACAGAGTTTATTGAACATAATCCCGCATCGTCTGGGACTCGCGTATTCAATAGTGTAGTAGTCGCTCTCCGTAATACGTCCATTTATGTTATATTTAAAAATAACATCGATAATTCTATCCTCCCGCCGTTGTATCGCGATTACATCTTCGATATTAATGATCAAATTATCTTTTACGCGAACAAAACGTGCCATTGTACATGTATAGGGGCAATGCTCAATATAAGCTCACTGGGATTGTATCAGGAAAAACACAAGAAACCAATCATGCTTTTTTGTTACAGGATAATTGATCTCTCTCACGTTACAACGTACAATCAATTCATATGAAAACGTATAAAAATCCTTCCGGCGAAAGTGTCTCACGCCAGGCTATTGAGGCGATTAATCTTTTACTGGCCAAGCATAAGAAGTACCCGATTTTATTCCACTATTCTGGCGGTTCTTCGCTCCAGCTGCTGAATGGTATCGAGGCACAAAATATCAATTACAATATTACATTCGTACCATTGGATGAACGATTTTCACGGGATAAAACAATCAATAACTATTCAATTATGACAGGTATGCCCTTCTATACTACTGCGCTTGCACAGGAATGCCGTTTCATAAACACATACCCAACAGCTTCCGATACTCTGGAAGACTTCGCGAGTCGTTATGCCCTGGAGATAACAAACTGGCGAAAACAAAATCCTCTTGGTATCACCCTGGTTCTTTTTGGCATAGGAGAAGACGGACATGTATGCGGCATTATGCCGTATCCAGAGAATAAAGAATACTTTCACGAAACGTTTAATAATAATGAGGTAATGGTAGTGGGGTATGACGCGGGAGATAAAAGTTCCTACCCCCTCCGGGTAACTCCCACACTCCCCTACTTCCGCAAGTACCTGAAAGCGGGTATCGCGTACGCTGCAGGAAAAAACAAACAGGAGGCAATAAGCAGGGTCTTGACACCTGAAGGGAAACTGGAGCATACTCCAGCACGACTACTCCGTGAATTTCAGGATGTAGAGTTGTTTACGGATGTAGCATAAATAACATTGCTCAAAAAATGCCCCTGAATGCGCCTTCACCAACTACAATAAATGGAACAAAACTCACTTGTAATTCTGAAAGACCTGGTGAATGGGTTGTTGAGGTTAAATTATCTGATGAACGGGCTCAAAGGGAGCGAGATAAGTTTAACTGGCGAGTAAATCTCGTAACAAAAGAAGGACTGTTTCCTTTTGTGCCAACAGCGTTTTTTAGAGAAAGTGGACAGGAAACTGTTATTGATCCATATAGTCCATATGGGTATCAACAAGCAGGCAGACAAGGTTTGCTTGCAGAATTATCTGATGAAAACCATGGGTATCCCCTTACAATTCTGGCGCAAAAAGCAATTTTAGGTTCTCACCATTGGTTACTGGTTGATCCATGGGCTACTCAGTTTAACTTTTCCAGAGAAATGTTTGCGATAGGAAATGAATTGGCAGCCAGGGGGAAAGTAGTCTGGGGAAATGGTGCAGGCGCAGCGGCATCAATGGTAACTGCACACTTCAACGTTGCTGATATGCCTGAATATCCTTGTTTCAAGCCATTGCCGGAGAAAGCTTTTACAGAAGTGGTTTCCGTACAAGAAGCACCAGGAACCTATAAGGAAAGGCTCAGACAAGGACACCTTGTAAGCATTGCGTTTCTGGGTAATGACAAGGTTGGTTTTATGGCACATGTAAAACCCTATAGAGAAATAAGCATTGTTGACCGAAAACGTGTACCAGGAACGGAGTTCTTCCAGGATGTAATTGAATTTAACAGTTTATCAATTGATGAGCGCCAACTTCTATTGCTCGTTTTACTGCTTGGTCCAGGAGGAATTGAAATGACAACTTCAGGATTAGTACTTATGCGGGATAGCAGACTCACTTCCCATCAACATACCAGTGTGTTCCAGGCTTTAAGAGCAAAGTCTTATAAAAACACATACCTTGATGATCAATTGATCCGGAAGCTGCATCTACCAAATCAGGACTACCGACTCCCAGTACTAGATCCATGGCTAGCTAACTAATGATGCAAACCTAACAAAGGACTCCAAGACTGATGTGCTATACCCTGGACGGAAAAGTTCTTAAGTAATGAACGCGTAACCTTGTTTGATTTGGCAGGGGCGGAGGGACTCGAACCCCCGTTGGCGGTTTTGGAGACCGCAGTCCTACCACTGAACGACACCCCCGTATTATCTTATTATGTGCTATAGTAGCACACAGCTGCAAGAGCCAGGGTATTATACCTGAGAATTGCAGCAATTGCATTACTGGTCTTTCGCACAAGAAGCTTACACCCGAACGTCTGCGCCAATATTGTATACATGTGTCTAAATGCAATTAAACCATCGGAATGGGCGTAGAAATCACCTTGACCTACTATTTTATTCGCTTATATGCCATTCAATTATCCCGATCACTTCTCCCATCCTCTCTTGTAATATCTTTTCGTTGTCCGCCTCCACGTTTAACCTCAATAACGGCTCGGTTTTTGATTTTCTAACAATAAACCACCAGTCAGTAAACCAAAAAGATAATCCATCAAGTTCATCAACAGATACCGCGTGAGGCTGGAACGCTTTTCGCAAAGCAATTAACACCTCTTCCGCGTCCTGAACTTTGAAGTTTTTCTCGCCAGACTGGGGATACACGTCGAATGACTGACGAATTTCTGAAGCTTTTTTACCGTACTCGGCAAGGATTTGCATCATCAGCAGCCCCTCATACAGCGAAGACTCAGCGTTAAAGTTATCATCAAAATAAAAATGTCCTGAATGCTCTCCAGCAAAAATCCCATTATGCTCACGCATCAATTGTTTAATACCCGAATGCCCGACCTTTGTGCGGATTGCAGTACTACCATACTTCTCCACTGTTTCCGGGACTATCCTCCCGATATTCGCGTTATAAAAGTACGAACCGGATTTCCCTTTACGCAGGAGATAATCCGCGAATATAGCAGTGGTTACAGTACCTGAAAACTTTGTACCGTTTTCATCAACAAAAAATACTCTGTCCGCGTCACCATCTACCGCGATACCAATATCTGCGCCTTGTTCCCGGACTGCGGCTATAAGATCCTGAACATTTTCATCCTTAATCGGATCAGCCAGGTGGTTTGGGAAACGGCCGTCGGGTTCAAAATAGAGCGGACTTATCTCAAATGGTACCTTACCCGCAATTTCCTGCCATACCGGTCCACCCATTCCATTACCACAATCAACTACTACCTTCATACCTTTTGCACCCTCAGGATTGACTTTTTTGAGAACATACTCGACAAATTCCTGCAGCACATCAAGTTGTGTCACCGTTCCCTTCTTGCTGACCGGCTCGACCTCTTGCATAAGCAGTTCTTTAATCTCTGGAAATCCATAACCTCCATGCAGTGGCACCACTCCTTGTACTACAGCTTTGAGCCCATTGTACTCACCTGGATTATGGCTGGCTGACACTATTACATTCGCGTCATATCCGTAGACACCTGAAACATAGTAATGTATCTCAGTAGAAATCTGCCCTAAATCAACAACATCCACACCAAAATCTGTCATACCTCGCATCAAACTCTCAGTAAGCGAAGGGG
>JBMCLJ010000077.1:0-6625 GCA_048615375.1 Candidatus Dojkabacteria bacterium
TTGTCTGAGAACACCCAGGAGGGTTTTTATTAACTTCTGGTGTGCAAAGAGAAAGGCAGTTACCTTTATCGGAATAGTATCTACCATCCCCACATGGTTGACCTTGCCTAGAGTCTTGAGCTAGAGCTGGTTTAAAAAAAGGTAATGTTGCATAATCTTCATCCACCTCACGAAACTCAAATGTCCTGACAGGACTAACATTATCCAGGTCATAGACTTCATAAGCATACCTCTCATTATTGCTCATCGCGGTAATTACAAGTTTATTTGGATATTCCTGTTTATTAAAATCCCAGTATTCTGATGCATCTCGTGTCCTCAGGTTGCTGAGGTCGTGTGAATAAGTACCACTATCGCTGTCGGTATATGTAATGATGGATGAAGAGCGTTCTCCATCGTCACGCTGAGCGTAGATCTCAATAAGAATATTACCTTGAGGCCCGCCTTTCTGATTAAATACTTGCCCGAATACTGGATGTGGAGTTGGTACATAATTACTTAATCCAGGAGTTTTCACTGTATAAAACTCCTTGTCATAATCCTTTCGCAAGAATGTTTTAACTCTAAACCAATACTGAGTTTCTGGATCGAGGTTACGAGCTACAAATACATGTGAATTACGACCGTTTCTTTTATCCTTAGTATCGTTTGCATAGTAATCACGATCATCAATAAATTCGATCGTGTTTTTAAAATCAGGGTTATCAGCAACTTCAAGCACAGGTTTAGCTTTCCAGTCAGTAAAGAATGAGACGGTGAAGCTATTAGAGCTAATAGTAGAAAGGGATACATCATGCGGGGCGGACTTTACTCTGCTTAAAAAGATAAATCCGACTAATAATACAACAGCAAGAATACCAAGAAAAACGGTTTTTGATTTGAAGGTGCTCTTATCGGATTTAAAGATGGTGTCTTTTGCTTTGGAAATTGTAGATCGGATCTTTTGATGATTCATGAGGGGAGCTATGCTAGCAAATTTTTTTTTTGCAAGCAATACGAACGTACGACGTACGTACGGGACTGTAAGCACAGCTAATTACAATAATTATGTTGTGTGAATTTTCCAAGTACCCCAAAATCCCTCACCTGATAATCATTCACGCTGTCTGTTTTCCTGGTAACTGATTCGTGATGTTTCCAGACAGCTTTTGGGTGATAGAGAGTTCGGTACCCGGATTTACTCAACTGGAGGCAGAACTCAATGTCCTGGTAGGCGATTATGTACTCTTCGTTAAACCCTCCTACCTTTTCAAATTTCGTTCGCTCCACCATCATACACGCCGCGGTTACTGCGACAGGGTTACGTACAGAGTTGAGCGGAGCTCCGCTTCCTCCATGGGAAAATTTTGCTAAGCCCGCGTACTCATGTCGGATTTTCAGATCAACCTCTCCAGCATATCCAATTTTGCATGATTCAAGCTCTACCGTTACTCCCGCATGCTGAATCGTGTTATTCGGGTAAAGAAGTTTCACACCAACTGCCCCAATATCCTTTCGTACCGCGTTTTCGACCATATACTCCATCGCTTCAGGGATAATGCACTCAACATCATTATTAAAAAGCAACAAAACTTCGCCAGTGCTATTCGCCACTCCCAGGTTGATCGCTTTTGAATAGTTAAACTGGCTCTCTGAATATGTGACAATCTTAGCTTTATGTAAGTTCTGCAACTCCTCGTAGTACGTGAGCAGCGCGGGCTCGGTACTGCCATTTTCTACGATGATCACTTCAAAGTTTTTGTAAGAATTAACGTGATAGAGGGATTCAACGCAGGTTTTCAGCATCTTACAATTGTTTTTGCTGGGGATGATCACTGATACTTTTGGCGTTTCATGCACATAACGGAATATAAACGAACCGCTCCATATCCCAGGCTCAATCTCCCGAACTTCAGGTAACGTTACTGAGTACTCTTCAAGAGTCTTCATCATGCGGTCAATCACATATGGTTTGTTTTCTAGAATTGCAGCGGTAGAAGTTGCTGATTTACGCCAATGATAGAGTATTTTTGGAATATGCCCGACTTTCCCGGTTATTTGTGAGATACGCAACATCAGATCCCAGTCCTGCGGTCCTTCAAATCCTTCCCGCATTCCACCCACCGCTTCGTATATACTTTTTCGAACGAGGAAGTGTGCCATGTACATCGTGCAACGTAGATAATCAGGAGAATAATCCGGTCGGAAAAACGGCTCAGTACGTTCTCCCGCTTCGTTCAGGTAATCTTCATCTCCATAGATAACATCAAGACCAGCATCCTCATTCAAACATAGCACGAACTCCTGCAGCGCGTACGGGCTTAGCTCATCATCGTTGTCCAGGAGCATGAGGAACTCACCGTCCGCGAGCTTTACACACTCATTGGTATTCCCGGAAATATTTCGATTTTCCTTTGAAAATGCAAGCTTGAATTGATGAGGGAAGCTTCTCCGATAGCTTTCAAACAGCTCTCTGATCGCTTCAACATTCTTCGTCGAGTGATCGTCAACAGCACAAACCTCCCAGTTCCTGTATGTCTGATGCACAACGCTCTCAAAGCACTTTTCCAGTATATCCCGGGCTGTGTTGTAGACTGGTATAATTACTGAAATTTTCGGTTGATAGGGATAGAGAGGATTATTTGCGCTGGAGGAGAATAGTGCTGGTTCGCTTTCACGAATCCACTCTCTGTACTGTTCATCACTCCATAGCTGAGGTTTAGACATGTGTTGTTTATAAAATGCCCATATTTTCCCAAGCATAGCCTTAGGACCGGAGTATCTTAAAATCCGTAGCGACTTTTTTACAAGGAAGATATAGTACCTCACGAGTGATCTTACCTTATTGTATAAAGAAATAAAAACTGAATATATGGTTCATACCTCACGTAAACCGCTTACTCTTCGTCAGATTTTTTTGTTGGAGTTGCTGTAGGTGACGGTGTAGTTTCAGTTTCTGCCTGCAGCGCTTCGATACGGGCTTGAAGGGTCTCAAAGGTGGGATTATCAATTTTTTCATCGTTAATAAAGATTGAAGGAGTCGCATTTACCCCCGCTTCATTACCCTCATCGACACTATCCCGCACTGCCTGACGATACACATCGTCTCTCAGCTCGTTCTCAAACCTTTCCGTATCGAGCTCAAGTTCTTCGGCATAATCTACAAAAGTACTTATGCCCCATGTAGAAGATTCGTTTTGCCGCGCGTAAAGCAGGTCATGATATTCCCAGAACTTTCCCTGGGCACCTGCTGCTTCTGCTGCCTCAGCAGCCGTCTGCGAATTTGGCAGATAGCTTGGTAATGGAAAGTGTTTAAACACAAATTTAATTTCCTCATCGTATGTTTCTTTCAACTGAGACGTGGTAAGTTCATGGAATTGCCCACAGGCAGGGCATTGGAAGTCAGTATAATTTGTGACTACAATGTCTGCATCCTCGACTCCCCAGTATCTCTCGACCGCTTCCGCTGATTCTTGTGGATCTGAGGGAGCAGCGATTACCAGTGCTACTAATCCGGCGGTGCCAAGGATAATTACCACAGAAGTAATAAATACTGGATGTTTTAGAAAATTAATTATGTACTTCATTGATCTCTGAGTATTGTAGCATACAGGCGGTGAATAAAAAATTTACGTTTAGTATTTTAATCAATCTCCTCAAGATTGGGAATAGATGCCAGGTATCGGGATGGGATTCGGTTAGAGTCTTTCACTTCTTCAAGATTAATCTCATTGAAGTTATTCCAGACTACAAACGTTTCTTTAAGGGCGGAAACTATAAAGCTTTCTTTCTCGTGGATTAAGTCAAGGATTTCTTCTTCTTTATAAATTAAAGGATCAATGAGCGGAATTTCATCATTTTCGTTGAGTAGTTTCTGGACATCCGCGTTCCGCTTTACAAACCGTTCGTCGCTTTCAGTGACCACCACAAGCAAATCAACCGAAGAGTAGCGTTTTTGACTGCCTTTCGCGTAGCTGCCGAATACGCTGATTTCGATAAGCAAATCCCCGTACAAGGCGTGAATGCTTTTGACTGCCAGAATCAGTCGTTTAACAATTCGTTTATCAAATTTATGATTGTTTGTGACTTTTTTATACATACTTCGGCATCATGCTCTTCTATATATGAATGTGGTGTCTCGTAGTTTCCAGGTATAATGAATGGGTATCTTGATACAAACGTGTAGGACTGAAGCTCAGCGGTATCGAAGTGAATTCCCCGGAACCGGTGATCAAGGTTTTTTATTATCCCGACGAGCACTCCTAGTTTATGGAGCCGTGGCGCAGATTTACCGTGATACACGATAACAGACTTTAAAGCTTTTTCCGCTGCCTGCTCAGCCTGAAAACAAGCCCATTCGTGGTATCCACCTTGTAAACTGTGCCTCGCGGCCGCCAGGTCATGCTGCGCCTGAGCAAGCCATACCCCGAAACGATACTCATTATCACGTTTCCCCAGATGTTTAGACACAATGTATAGTAGAGTTTTTTGCGCAAAGGAGCAAATCTGAGTCTTGTCCCTTGGGTTTAACAGTGGCGCACCTCGTTTTGGGATCTCCAGAAATTACCTGGACACGAATTAGCAACAAGAAAGATATTTTACCCGCGCAAAAGAATTCAGATCCCTCGAAACCGCAATGACAGAATTTGGCATAAATCGCAGTTATATTGTAACCTTGGATCACAAGCATGAAGAAATTGAGACTAACGAAGGGCTAATCCAAGTGATTCCCTGGAATCTGATGCAACAAGATGCTTTGTTTAACAAACTATCCAGTGATTGACCATCCAATACAACCCATCCTCAGGACACTCCCTACTCTTCCCGGCGCGTATGCATATAAAGATCGTGACGGGAAGGTACTGTACGTGGGTAAAGCGAAGAATCTACGAAAACGCGTAACATCTTATTTTCAAAATTACCGTGATATGACAGCGAGGCTACAGCTTATGATCGATAACGCCGCGGAAGTTGAAGTACACACGGTAGATACAGAAATTGAAGCGTTATTCCTGGAAGCGAGTTTGATCAAGAAATATAAGCCGAAGTACAACATTCTCCTGAAAGATGATAAATCGTATTCCTGGATAAAAATCACCAAAGATCCTTACCCGATTATTTACAGAACAAGGAACACCAATGATAAAAAAGCGTGGTATTTTGGTCCGTTTACCAGTGCCACAACACGCGATCAGATTTTCAAATTTCTTCGCAAAGAATTTCCCTTTCGTTCGTGTAATTACCATATTACAGATCAGGAACTGGAAGAACGAAGCGAAGCGAGAGCGGAAGGAAAACGCGTACGATCAAGGCTCTGCATGTATTATCATATTGGTCGATGCGGCGGACCGTGTGAGGGACTCGTATCTCATGATGAATATCTTGAGAATATTGAGAATGTGAAGAAATTCCTCAGGAATAAAAAGAAATCATTGATTAAAGAATTACAGGAAAAAATGCGTTACTTCGCTGAACAGGAGGAGTTTGAAAAAGCAGGTAAGGTAAAAGAACATATTGATTCTCTTCAATACGTTTCGCACACAATGCTCGTTGACTATGGAGATGATGAAGATGATGTCCGCCGACTGGAATTCCAGCGTGCTCAGAAGGGTCTGGAAACTCTGATTAAACGTTTGAAACTTGCTGACTGGAAAAATATGACCAAGGAGGAGCGGGCAAACTTCCTGCAAAATTTCAGGATCGAATGCTACGATATTTCTAATATCCAGGGGACAAATCCGGTTGGCGCTATGGTAGTATTCGAAGGTGGGATCGCGAACAAATCACATTACCGTAAATTTAAAATAAATGTCATAGAAACCCCAAATGACTTCGCCATGATGCGGGAAATGCTCACCCGACGCTTCCGCTATATCAAGCCTCAGACAGAAGTAAAGCATGAAGAAGCAAATAAGCTCATTTTGACAAAGGCTGGAATAAAGAACCAGCCAGGTGTTCAGCTGGAGATCAAAGAATCTTCTCCTCATTCATTAAAGAAAAAGCAAGATGAGAGCTTTTACAAAGTTCCTGATCTTGTAATAATTGATGGAGGGAAAGGTCAGCTTAAACAGGGTATACACGTTCTTCATGACCTGAAACTCAACACCATCAGAATCAGTGGACTTGCGAAGCGACGGGAGGAAATCTTTTTACCTGGAGAAAAAAAGAGCTATCTATTTGACGATAAAAAAGAAGCGTTATTTCTTCTTCAGAGAATCAGAGATGAAGCGCATCGATTTGGCATCACGTACCATAGATTACGAAGAAGTAAAACAATGCTGCATTAGGTTATATCACTACAATATATTTTACCTGATAAGCTGTTCTGCTAGAATGGCGACCTCCAGGACTCCCTGATAGGCAAATTTGCCTGTGTCGCGATTACGCGGCTTGCTACCCCGGCTTGTAGTAGAAGCTGAGTTATAATCGGTTACCTTTATTGCGTGCCATCCTGGAGTGAGCAGAATACAAGGGGTCACAAATAATGCTCACGTCAGTTCCACGGGTTAAAAAACCCGTGGAAAGCATAAAATCATTTTAACAATACAGAAAAAGTATATGCAAAGAATCTATAGTAGTAGCCAAGGCTCATGAGACCGTTGATTAACCCCTGTTCCTGGAGCCGGTGCTGTTATCAAGCAGTATT
>JBMCLJ010000078.1:0-6472 GCA_048615375.1 Candidatus Dojkabacteria bacterium
TCTTACAGGTATTTCCAGTACTTGTGGATTTTATGCCCAAATCGTAATTTTGGCAAGTGCCAGTGACGCTCTGAATATCACCACTGCTTTGACCATTCTTCAATCAGTTGCTCTGGGGATCTATGCATTGCTGGTGCTGGTGGTTCAGTTCCGATGTTTCTGCCACTAGTTGCAATCAGAGTAACTGCTCCAGCAAAAATACACGCTGTGATTCCAGGAGGGATGAGCCAGAGCGGTTCTCCATAATACTCCAGAGCCTCATGTAAAGTTACCATTACACCTACTACACCAAGCCAGAAAGCGGCAAAATTTGAAATATCATGTGTTTTTTGTCTTTCAACGTATACATTATTAGAAGGGTGAGTATAACTCGTACTCATAGGATGGGGTTGATGTGCAGTTGCCATACGCAGACAAAGAAGTATATACCCGTTTTATATCAAGTCAATACTTCTCCGGGTAACTGTAATTCTTCCTTACCTTAAAACAGGCTGTATACACCATATATAGCGTGGACTTAGTAAGCAACAACGTTTATGACAGATACAAAACAGAATGACACCCTTATCACGAAGCTCAGCGCTTATTTTACTACTACCTACCGCGTCACAGTCCTTCTAATTCTTGGTCTTATTGTAGCGGGGATATTTTCTTACACGACACTTCTCAAGCGAGAAGGTTTTCCTGCTATTAACTTTCCTGTTGCGCTTATAAATGTAAATTATCTGGTCGATAGTCCACAGCAGATTGATGATGAAATTATTGAACCTATTGAACTGATTCTGGAAGATATTGAAGAAATAGACTCAACTCAGACTGTTATCAGACCTGACCAGGCTTCAATGCAAATCATATTTGATCAGGGCGTTGATGCTGAAGAATTACTAGGAGATATTGAACAGGAAGTAAAGACTACAATAAGTGTCCCTCAGGAAGCTAGCCTGAAATATCGCGCGATTGACCCGGATTCAGTTGACCTTGAGGGAAAATATGACGTTGTACTTAGTGTTATTCCTGAAGATGGCGATCCTGGTATCGATGAGGTCCAGCAACAAGCGGCTCGATTCGTAGAAGAGATTGCACAGGCAGACGGTGTGGTGCGGGCTGAAGTTATCGAACAAGTTGTTGCTCGTACCGATCCCCAAACGGGCGAAGAAGTTCAAGTGCAGGAAAGCTTCCGGATACTCGGTACACGAAAAGATGGTGAATTAACCTTTAATAACGCGGTAGAAATTGGTGTGGTGAAAGCAGGTGACTCCAGCGCAATTGAACTTTCTAATGCACTCCAGGACCAAATTAAGACTATCGATACTGGTCAATATGAAATTATCATCTCCTCTGATCTCGCGGAGACTGTTCGTGAGCAGATTAGTGATCTTGAGACGAATGCACTTGCAGGGCTTCTGATCGTTGCGGTAATCATGTTTTTTGTCATCAGTTGGAGGAGTTCAATAATTATTGCGCTGTTTATTCCGATTGTGCTTGCTGCAACATTCTTCGTGCTGTTCGTGCTGGGTTACACGTTAAATGTTATCACGTTATTTGCGCTGATTCTCGTCATCGGTATTATTGCCGACGACGCGATTGTTGTTTTAGAAGCAATTGATTACTACAAGCGTCGAAGTTTTAAAGGGGTGAACGCGGTTCGCGAAGCCGTAAATGATATTGGCGTACCGGATGTCGCGGGAACTATAACAACAGTATTGGTTTTTATTCCGATGGCTGCAATTTCTGGAATTCTTGGAGAATTCATCCGCCCGATTCCTATAACAGTAATTATTACACTGATTATTTCTGTACTTGTGGGATTGACAATTGTACCTTTTGTCGCGAATATTCTCTTCCGTTCAGAGTATCAGAACATCAAGGGAGATAACTCTTTTAAGAAGACAATAAATTATATACTCAATGGAACAGGGATAATAATTGTTAAACTATCAAAGAAAATTGGAGATCTTGTGCAAATCTATCTTAAAAAATGGTATTTATCACTTATTGTCTTACTCCTCAGCCTTGTGTATTTAGGAGTTGGTGGGTACTACGGAGGCCAACTGGACTTTAACGTATTCCCCGCGGAAGACGATAGTGATGGGGTTGTTATTAACGTATCTTTTGATGCTGGTACAAGCTTAGAACTGGCAATTGAAGACGCCAGAGAGATAAACAACGTCGTCACTGAGGAATTTGGTGATTTAATAGAAGAGGTTACCTACCTCCAGGCGAATGAAAATTCACTCTATATTGTAGTGGGTCTCGTATCGCGGGATGCGCGTGACATTACTTCAGTCGCGATAGCAGAAAGCTTAAACGACCAAATCCAGGATCAAGTAACCGTGCGTACCCTTGACGTGAGTTCGCAAAGTACAGGTGGCCCCCCTGATTCCCAGTTTCCATTCGGGGTTCAGGTTTTCTCTTCTGATACCGGGAAGCTGGAACAGGTCACTGCTGAAATTCAGGCTTACCTCGAGGATCAGGTAATTAATACTATTTCAGTCCAGGATACTGTGATTGAGTATACAGATATCATCGCAAAGGAGGATGGCAATCAATACGCGGTTGTAAGGGCGAGTCTTGAAGAAGGCTATACAACAGGAACCTTGGTTCAGCTTGAAGAAAGGATCTCCAGTCAATTTAATGCGGACAAACTTACTAGTCTTGGATTACCTGAAGATGCAATCGAGATTGATCAAGGACAGCAGGGCGAGTTTCTTGAATCGTTTAATTCTGCTATTGTCGCTCTGGGGATAGCACTTTTCGTAATGTACGTGTTCCTGGTTATTCTTTTCAATTCATATTTACAACCATTACTCATCTTCCTCGCAATACCTTTCAGTCTACCAGGTGTATTCCTTGGATTATACCTAACGGATAACTCATTTAGTTTTTTTGTACAAATAGGGTTGATAGCCTTGATTGGCGTGGTAGTTAATAACACAATAGTCCTTTTATCGTACGCTAATAAGATTAAGCGGGAAAATAACGTACGACTGGCAGAGATTGGCGCGGAAGCAGTTCGTGTGCGTGCTCGACCAATCATAGCAACTTCTCTAACAACAATAGGTGGGTTGCTGCCACTGGCGCTCACCAATCCATTCTGGGAAGGGCTCGCGTATACAATAATCTTCGGCCTCATCTCCAGCACAATTATGATTATCTTCGTCTTTCCGTTGTTTTACGTAGTCGTGGAGAAAATTCGAGGCTGGAAGAAGGGATTAGTAAGTAAAATGAAACCAAATTTATAAAACATAACTAACAATACTCTAGAAGCTCAATAGTAGACTTCATAAGGAGCAAAAAGATGGTGGACCCCGAAGGACTCGAACCTCCGAACTCTTGCGAGTGCATACACCTAAAGCATGCTAGGCCCTTGTTGAATATGTAAATAATTCAATGTGGCAATGTGTAAAAGAAAAATCTTAGTAGTTAACAACTTAATAGTGATAAAAGTACCTGTTATTCCGGTAGTGATTTTTAAAAGATATATCACCAAACTAAAAAAGAACTTCCCCAAAAATCCTGTACAATAGACAGGATGTAGTACTTTTGGTAGTACTACAAATTGAATACTCCCTAGAAAGGAGGTGATTCATCCGCAGATTCCCCTACGGATACCTTGTTATGACTTAATTACAGTCGTCAAGCCTACCTTCTGCCCAAAACCGATGGACATTCGGGTATTCCCAACTCCCATAACTTGACAGGCGGTGTGTACAAGACCCGAGAACGTATTCAACGCGACGTGATGATACGCGTTTACTAGCGATTCCAACTTCATGCAGTCGAATTTCAGACTGCAATCCGAACTGAGACAAGTTTTTAGGGATTTGCTCCCCCTCGCGGGTTGGCTTCCCATTGTACTTGCCATTGTAGCGTCTGTGTAGCCCAGGGTATAAGGGCCATGCGGACTAGGCGTCATCCCCGCCTTCCTCCACGTTAAAACGTGGCAGTCCCCAAAGAAATATAACATTGGGTGAGGGTTGCGCTCGTTTATGGACTTAACCAAACATCTCACGACACGAACTGACGACAGCCATGCAGCACCTGTCACTTGGTTCCCTTGCGGGCACTCCTCTGTTTCCAGAAGATTCCAAGGATGTCAAACCCTGGTAAGATTTTTCGCTTAGCGACGAATTAAACCAGGCGCTCCACCGCTTGTGCGGGTCCCCGTCAATTCCTTTATGTTTTAGCCTTGCGGCCGTACTCCACAGGCGGCTTACTTAACGCGTTAGCTGTGGCACTCATAATGCGGGGAATTCTCTAACCGGAGTCAGAAAAAACGTACATTACGAACACCTAGTAAGCATTGTTTAAGGCGTGGACTACACGGGTATCTAATCCGTTTTGATCCCCACGCTTTCGAGCCTTAGCGTCAGGAAAACCCCAGAAGGTCGCCTTCGCCACTGGTATTCCTCCATGTATCAACAGATATTACCCTTACTCATGGAATTCTACCTTCCTCTGATTTCCTCAATTCTACCAGTTTCCAAGGCAGATCCACAGGTAAGCTGTGGGATTTAACCTTAGACTTGGTAAAACGCCTACGCATCTCTTTACGCCCAATAATTCCGGATAACGTTTGCCACCCCCGTATCACCGCTGCTGCTGGCACGAAGTTAGCAGTGGCTTATTCGTATGGTACACTCAGTTTGTTCCCATACAAAAGGAGTTTACAACCTTTCGGCCTTCATCCTCCACGCGGCGTCGCTGCATCAGGGTTGCCCCCATTGTGCAAGATTCCTAGTTGCTGCCACCCGTAGGTGTCAGGACCGTGTCTCAGTTCCCATGTGGCTGATCATCCTCTCAGACCAGCTAGCCGTCTTAGCCTTGGTGCGCTTTTACCACACCAACAAGCTGATAGCGAGCAGACTCATCTTGGAGCGCATTGCTGCTTTGGTCTTGCGACATCTCCGGTATTACACCAGGTTTCCCCGGGCTATCCCGAACTCCAAGGCAGATAATCTACTTGTTACTCACCCGTTCGCCGCTAGCTTTAAGAATGCAAGCACTCTCAAAGCTCGCTCGACTTGCATGCCTAAGGCACGCCGCCAACGTTTATCCTGAGCCAGGATCAAACTCTCAAAGAAAAGACTCAAATAATAAATATTTGAGACGGTATATTGAAATTCAATTTACCGGTTTAATCAAAGCTTTATATTAAAACTAAAATTATTGGAATTAACAGGTACATTTTATCACTATTAAATTGTCAAGAACAAAGGAGGATTGTCTTATAGTTTTTATAAAACCTCTAAGAACGAAATGATAATATCACCGCCTGAAATGATTGTCAAATATCGATATCAGTCTGTATTTGTTCCCCAGATTGTTTTACAATAACGAGATGTTAATGACACCTCATGTGCTTTCAGGAATGGTATTCGGGGATATCCCGGACAGTTACCTGTGGACTCCTGCTCTCGGTTTACTATCTTACTTTGTTCTTGAACTTATTCCTCACTGGGATCCCGAGGATCCACAAAAGAAACGTTTTGCCCTGGTTCGTTCAGTTGATTTTGGAATTTGTTTCATTCTCTTTTTTTTATTCAGCGTGTTACGCGATTTTGACGCGGGTGTCATGCTGGGAGGCCTTTTCGCGGGAGTTCCCTATCTTATTTTCTATATAATCATGATTTTTGCTCATGAAGGCTCAATTCCTGGATTGATTCATCATTACAAAAGTAAAATTAAGTACTCTGACAAGAGTGTCTGGGGGGTCATTATTCAGTTCGCTATTTGTATGCTTGCAATTTCGATACTTTTTGATCTCGTTGATTTTCCTACCTGGGAGAAGATTCGTCAGCAATTCACGGGGTAATCTCCCCTCACTCATTGAAATTTTTGAAAATGGTGTATAATATTATCCGTTTGCTTTAAGAATAAGAGAGAAAGAAGAGATTTGTTTAGTGTTTTTAGAAAGTTGAATTATTGGATGAAGCTTTGGTTTATGTTTACCGGGTTGCTTGTATCAATGAACTATTTCATGCCTACTATGAACAAACAGTATAGAGTCTAGCACTAAAACTACTGTACAATCCTTCTTAATTATTCTTGCAAAGCTGCATATTAATTAAATTAATGATAGACATGACCGCTATTGTAATCATTGAACTTGTGCTTTTAGTTTTCACAACAGGAGGCTTGTTTTTTTTATACAATCACATAAAAATAGAACGAAAGCAAAAAGAAGAAGCGCTTGAAAAATCAAAAAACTTAACTGAAGCTGAAAAACTCGCTCTTCTGGATACGATTTCACGACAAAAAATTTCTGAAGCAGAGAGGAAAGCTCAGGAAATTGTTCAAAAAACTCAAAAAGATATACTTAACAAAAAACGAGAGCTCAACGACCTGGAACGAGCCAGCCTTGAACGCGACCAAATTCTCGAAGAAAAATCTCAGAAACTCATAGAAAAAGAGAAAAAGGTACTGCTGGCACGGGATGAAATCGAGAAAGACAGGGAAGCAATTCGAGCAG
>JBMCLJ010000079.1:0-6435 GCA_048615375.1 Candidatus Dojkabacteria bacterium
AACAGGATAACCGGAGAAAAGTAGGTAAATAACGGAAATGCGCTTTTTGCTGACATTTCCAGAATAAATGTCAACACAAGTCCGATAACAGCAAAGATATTAATTACATATTTATTCATAGGCACAGATATTACTTGTTAATATACACATAGGATAACTGGTTGCTGGTGAAAGGCAGTTCAAGTGATATTTCCTGAAAGGTCTCCTGAGGATCTTTTTTAATTGAGGAAACGACTCCCACCACCAGATCCGGCGGTACTTCAGGTACATCGTGCGTAGTCACCCAGATATCGCCCTCAGAAATCGAGTAATCGCGGGGCAGATTCCACACTACCGCTTTACCATCCACCAGACCACCCATAAACCCTTTCTGGGAGGTGTCACGCGCATTCTGAATAGGGATTTTGAAGTCAACGCGATCTGAGTAAAACGGCACTACCTGTGACGTACGGGCTTCTACATCAACTACAAACCCGAAGAGTGTATTTTTTTCATAATACACAATATCATTTTCTTCTATTCCATGATCAGATCCTGCTCGTATTATTACATTCGCCGAAGGGGAAAATACGCCCTGCACTCCAACAACTTGTACCATTTGCATGTCCTGACTATCAACCACGGTTACATTCTGACTTTGCTCAAGCCGTTCTATTTGAGCCTTGAGTTTACTGTTTTCCGCTTCAAGCTCCTGGTACTGGGACAGTGAACGCCTCAGATTTATGTTTTCATGAAGCACTTGATCTTTATTTGTCATTTCAGTGAGTACGAAATTCGCGTTACGGCTCAGAGAACCACCCATCACAAAAAATGGAACGAGTATAGTGTCCATGCCCGCGTATATACGCGTATGGAAACCCGCAATATTAGTAATGAGGAGAATTGCCGAGAGCATACTTAAAAGGAAGAGTTTTTTTGAGTGAATTTTAGAGACACTATCACCTTGCTTCATACCTGCCATTATGTGAGGTTATTGTATCAGGAATGTGTAATTAGTAATAATCGTAATTTTCTTTGACCCGTGCAAGCAACTCAATATCCTCTAAAAGGAGTTGCGTACCACGAACGACGCATTCAATTGGTTCATCGGCGACGGTGACTTTCATTTTAACCTTTTCTTCAAATAAGTCTTTCAATCCAGGAATATTCGCACCTCCACCGGAAATAATAATGCCACTTGAGCCGATGTCAGCGAGAATCTCAGGGGGAGCTTCTTCCAGAGCCTCAGACATTGCCAGAACAATCTGATTCAACTGCACGGAAATTGCCTCCCGCACTTCTATTGATGACAAGGTCAAGGTGCGCGGCACTCCCTGGAGAATATCTCTTCCACGTACTTCATATGTCGTTTCTTTTTTCAATGGATATGCAGACCCGATACGTATCTTTATATCTTCTGCCATGCGTTCACCAATCAACAGATTATACTTATGCCGTACATACTTCACAATTTCTTCATCCATCTGGTCTCCAGCTACCGCTACAGTCTTGTCAACCACGATGCTTCCCAGTGAGATAATAGCAATGTCAGTAGTTCCTCCTCCAATGTCAACGATCATGGAACCAACTGCTTCAGTAATGGGAAGGTTTGAGCCGATAGCCGCTGCCATTGGCTCTTCGATGACGAAGACATCCCGGGCTCCGGCGTTTTTCGCGGCGTCATGAACTGCTTTTTTACCGATTTCTGATGCAGAGGAGGGTACTCCAATAATGACCCGTGGCCGAGGCAGTTTTATAAATTTTTTTGAACGGGAATACGCGAGATTAATAAAATATTCAATCATATCCCGGGTAGCTTCAAAGTCTGATATCACGCCATCACGCAAAGGACGAACCGCTACGATATTTGCCGGAGTACGACCCAGCATTCGCTTGGCATCAGCACCCACCGCAAGTATATCCTTGGTATGGGTATTCATAGCGACTACAGAAGGCTCAGTAGCAATAATACCTTCCCCTCCTATCGCTACTTTTGTATTTGCGGTCCCAAGATCAATACCGACATCATCGGTTATTAGAGTCCATATTTTTGATACCAGTCCCATTATGTAATTATTTGCATAGAAAAGTAGTCTGGTGATAAAAGGAGACTATACTTCACTTTATTGTTTATCCCCTTTACGATATTTTTATCATTATCTGCGAGGATTGATACTCCAGGGATTAACATAACATAAACCACCGCATACTTAAAGTTAGACCCACACTGGACACCTCCCAACCGCATCTAGAGAGATCGGAAACGTACATACAGCGGTGCGTTTGAAGCAGGAAATACAATGCTTACGCGGACTGTTTTGTTTCTTCTTTCCAGGGTTTTTTGAAGTATGTCTTGTATACTTTCATAGAGACCCGTACTTTCCCTTCAGGAGTTCTGATAGTAACAAAATTAACGTCCTGTCTCTTCAGTTTTTTCACGCCTTTGAGTCCATGAGGTCCTCTATACGCGAAGGCTTTTGTCCCTGCACGTGACTTACCACTTTTGTGCCGTCCTGATTTCTGTATATTCGCTTTCTTACCTGTTAGTACACATACTCGTGACATAATGTTTTACTTTACTCAGGGATAATAATACAAAGTCTGCTTTTATGCAAAAAAACTGACGGCTTATTTACGTTTCACGAACTTCTTATACGCCCATGTGATCAAGCTACTCACCACAAAACCAGCTACAAACCCAAGCAATATAGCGATAGCTACAAAATTCAAACGCGCAACCGGTAAAAACGCCGGCTGTCGGAACACACCTGCAACGCCGGCGCCAATAGCGCAGGTAAGTGTAAAGATCATTTCGAACAAATTAATATCAAGATCATATTCGCTTTTGAATATTTTTATCGTTTTCATATCCACGACTCAGACACCTGAAGTGTACAGGATTTCATGAAGCAACTCCAATGTAAGTCTTGTACACAAAGTTAGACAACTATTGGTTAGCTTAGTTCAGCAAGTATAGTATTCAATAGTTGTTTACGTACGTACACGGCAAATACATTTTCATTACTATTGCGGGGTAATGGAAACTGGAGGATTAAATAATACGGTGACTGACCAGAGGATGCTTCTTTCAATTTCTGTTCAACCAGCTCAAATTTATCATGTAACCCGCTTGCTGCCAGGCGAGGGATAAAGGGGATTATACTATCACCTCCTTGTCCTTGGTGAAAACCGCGTTATAACGGATGATTTCAAGCAAGTCTTCCTGTTGAAAATGTGGTCCTTTTCTTATACCGACCCCATATTCCCGACCTAAGCCTGGAATAATAAATCCTGGAGCAGAAAACTGAGCGATCGAATCTTGCAACCTTTTCATTTCAACTTTAGTTGATGCATTTTTTCCTTGCCACTTTTTTATTTCAGAGAGTAGGTCTTTAAATAGCTTCCCAGCTTCGACTAAGTTTATCCAGCCTTCTGGAGGCATTTCGCCATAACGTGCTAAAAATTCAGGTGAGTGAAATATTGCTGGATCAAAAAAGTCCTGCATACGACTTCCTGCTCTGGGCATGCATACTCGAAATTTATCAGGTTGTGAAGCAAGTAAATCAGTAATATCCACCTGGTGTACATCATTGAAAACATTAACGTCCCGCCAGCTTTCTGGAGCTTCATACTGAGCGATCAGCGTACGCAGCGTTTCAATGTTTCTTGTATGAATAAGATATTGAATTCTATTTGCAACTGGTGCTCTACTAGTAGCTTCTACCTTTTTCAAAAGTGTTTGAACAACAGCACTAAGCTCTTGCTGCGTGGCCAAGTAATCAAGAAGTACCCTAAGACTTGCAGCACGGTAGCCAAGGAATAACGCGACTTTATTTAAATTCACCCACTGATTATTTTCCAAAGTTTCCAGATCATGCATAGCACGCTGTTGGTATTCCAGAACCTCTTGTATAGTATATAGAATTGTAACTCCTGGTAGATTTAACCTCTGAAACTTCTGATCACATACTAAGCTCCTCCAGGTATCATACAGGTCACGCCGGAGTACTGGATCAACATCTGGTGCTCTGCCTGACACACTACCATTTCCCGGTATTGGCAGTGCCCCAGGAGCGACTTGCATACTCCCCGCAATATGCCGGTAGGAAGCAATACTGTCCATGATTTCAGGTATCCAGTAGTATTCAATTATGGAAGCAACTTTAGAATGATCTTCTAGATTGAGGCGTAGCACTCGTCCGCTTACTTGCTCGACCCGGAGTCGAGACCTGGTAGGACGACAATTAAACAATACGGAAGCCATAGGAGCATCAAAACCCTCTGATAGAAGATCAGCAAAACATAATAACTTAATCTTTCCCTCGGCATAGAGAGCGAATAATTTCTCCTTCTCACTCTCAGTCATTTGTCCGTGAATCACAGCAGCTGTAGAAGTTTCACCATCATGATGAGGATTATAATGATTGATTACTTCAGCTGCTAGAATGGCCGACCGAATATTGCGGCAATGAACGACACCTTGCTGACCAGAAAATGAATCACGGTAGGCGCAAGCTGTTGCTAGAAAAATTCTTTTCTCAGCTAAAGCTATCCGCATAGAATATTCTGTCATATACCATTCAAAAGTATCATCATTAGGTAACGATACTCCTTCTGCTATTCCATATTTCTGAAATCCCTCCATTTCCAAGGTACTTTCTATAGTTTCGACTTGTTGTAGATCCTCTTCAGGAATGTCCCGAGTACTTACGATAAATATTGAGAAGGGAGCGAGAAAACCAGCTTCAACTGATTCTCTGACACTTAAACGCGTTGTGATAGGAGCGAGCCTGCTGTTAACATTCTTATCCCCGTTGTATTCAGGCGTAGCAGTCAATGCGATAGTCCCTAAAGTCAACCGCTTTTGTAGTATTTTAATCGCGATCGCACGTAGAGGTGAAAGGGCGTTATGAGCTTCATCAAGTATAATGAGGTGAAAAGTATTTGCATCAATAAATTCATAATTAATCACATCATTACAGAAATCATCGTCATCCACAATCATGTTTATAAATTGGTCATGATCAATTGGCTCCCCATTGGCCCTCGCTGCTTCCACAAGTGCTAACAATCTCTGATTTACCTTCGCTGAGCCATCAACCTGGTATATCAGATTAATCAACCGATCATACGTCATTGATACTCCATCTCCTGTCAGGTTATCATTTTTTGTGAACTTCAGGTATGGTATTTGCTTTTGGAGGCTGTTTGTATTTTGGTCTACTAATTTAGCTCTTGATGTTAATATTAATGTTCTACAACCTTGTCCTTCTTGTCCTTCTTGTCCAGTAGGGTGAATTCCTCTCATAACTAAACCGGCAAGATGTGTTTTACCAAATCCTGTAGGCACTACCAATGCCTGAGATTTCGAATGTTGAAAAGCGTCGTAACAATTACGCATAATTTCAAGCTGCTGCCAATCTCGAGGATCTGTTGCATCCCTGACCGATAATTCTTAAGAACGATAATTAAGAAAGTCCCTCAGGTTAAGTAGCAGTTGAACACGTGTTGTAGGGGTTAGACTGTTTTCCAGGCTATGATGCATCTTACTTTTTAAACATAATCATTATTATAAGGATTACCCTTCTTCAAGTGAGACTATGCAGATTAGGTAATGGCTCGAAGCTTTCTAACTTGGAGAGTCTACATAATCTTTTATCACAAATCCAGTTGAGCATTATGTAATTACAATATGAAATACCTGAGGCAGTATATGAATACTCTGTGCAAAAAATGTATTTGTAGTATATTATTAAAATCAGCATGCAGGCTATCTACTATCATCTTTCATATGTTCAAAAAACCGGGTTTATCATTCGCTCCACATAAAAATATCCTTCTACTCCTCCAGCTTTTGATTACTCATGTTGTCGTACTTTTTGGCGCCACGACAGGCTCGATTAGTACTACGGAAACCCTCCTGCTCTACTGGGTTCTCACTTTCTCAAAGTTTATAAACTTCACAATCCAGACTGCAACCGCGCGGTTTGTTGGTACGCAAAACCGAAAGTTCACTATTATAATGTACACCTTACACTCTGGGAGTTTTACATTTTTTCATCTCTTCGCGCTGGTTTCAATCACAGGCTTCTCTCCCTTTGAAGCGAATATTTGGTTTTATATCAGTTCATGCATTATTTTCATGAATGAACTAGTTCGTTTTTTGCTCGTGTACATCAAAAAAGAGGAGTACAGGAAAACTTCTATAAACGAAGGATTAGCAACTTTTTACCCGAGAATTTTTGTTATTCAAGGCACTATTACTATTGGTTCGCTCCTGAGTAATACTTTTAATATGGCGAGCATTTTGCTTGTTTTTTTACCGCTTGCGGCAATCGTTGATTATCTTCTTTCGGTATACGAGCGGTACTGGTACATTCAGAAAAGTCTGGTTAATGCAGAACGTTATGATGTACCGCTACTTACTGAAGAAATCTCTGTTTCAGATGAAGGTCA
>JBMCLJ010000080.1:0-6429 GCA_048615375.1 Candidatus Dojkabacteria bacterium
CCAGATTTTTTGCCTACATCCTATAGAAGATTGCTAGCGTTGCCAAAGTTCAGTAGTAAGGATTATAGTAATGAGGTATTTTATGAGTATTTTATTGCACATTCCCCGGAGTATCGTGAGGTTATTGAAGAGGTAGTCAAGCTGTTGCGTAAGCGGGTACAACTACCAAGGAATTTGTTATCCGCCGAGTACGCGAGAGAGTATGATGTGAGGATCAGGAGGGTTTTGGGGGTGTAGAGTGGTGTTCAGAAATTACAGAATACTTACTAGTAAAGCTATGGACAATCGAGAAAATATCTGTATATTCCCAAAAGAAAGGACAATACACACACTATATAATGTATATAGATTGAACTATAAGACAGTCCTTGGTATGATCTATAATGTCGATAGCATTAAATCGAATGTCAACAAACACAGTCAGTGCTGCTTGGGAAGGCTCCTGTTCTGAGGTGATTTCTCATCCTCTTGGAAAGGTGTTTCCTGGAGGAATTATCATACAAGAAAACAGTTCTGACGCTCGTCTTCTTACTTCAATCGGCGACTCTCTTCGTGCAGTTTACGAAAGTAAGCAATTGGCTTGTTTTGCTTCATGGAATGAAGCTTTAGGACTCGAGAGTTGTGGTGATGGACTTTATCGTATACCAAAAGAGCATCTGATTACGGTATGCATGCCTTGGTTTTCTCCAGGAAAAGCTCCGGAGGAAAGATGGGTATCCAGTATGCGACTTGTTCGAGGAGAAACTTTTCCTTTTGGTTCTTATGATGTACCCAGAATGGTAGGAGACTTATCCAGGGTGTATCCAAATACTCAGGATTTTTTTCGTGCCACATCAGATACGTTCAAGATTGGAGATAATTTAGATCCTCATCATGCCATGAGACTGTGGCGAGCTGCAGGTAAAATTCAAAATATGCTGTTAGCTACGGCAAGTACGTATGCAAAGTATGACCCAGACCATTGGTGGAAATGGGTCGGTAATGAACATAACGATCAAAAGATTGTAGAAATAACTCGGGTTATCTCTAATAAAGGAAATGGACATTTGCCACTTCCATATGCAGTATCACAACTAGCAACGGTAGTTTTATTCAAAGATGTATTGAATCGTTTTGTATTTAATGAACCAGAAACTAAACTTGTTGCAGCCACACAGATGACGAATAGTAAGTTTGTGGATTATTTTCGAGTACTTTCCGGCACCTGGAGAGAGCTCGCAGAACAGAGATTTACTCCCGCAGTAGCGCAAACTCCTCAACGAGTAGTGCATGTTCTTCCTGCAGGAAGGGAGTATTATACAGCTGCTCAGCAGGCGATGATCCATGAAAAAGTATGCAACTCACTGCTTCTTGCAGTGGTGAATAGTGAGGCAGGAAAAAAGTAAAAAAATTTTATATAGTGTGTCATAATGAATGGGATCAACCTTAACCTTCTTACACTTTCAGAAGTAGTACTCGTATGTATAACAGCAGGGATTGGCATTCGTGTATTTTTTAATAAAGCTGTTACATATCAGGCAAAAGCCACTTTTCTTTTAACTATACTACTTACTACGGTCTGGATGACAGCAATCGCTATACCGAATTTCTTGCACTTACGTACTTCGGAAGAAGTACTTCCTTTTGTCCGTTTAAGCTGGGGGATGCCAATATTAATTATTGGATCGTTAGCGTACTTCTTTTGTACAAAGTTTTCTATTCCATGGAGACTGAGAATACCCGTATTTATATTTATTGGTATTGGTCTTGCTTTTACTGGTTTAAACCTCGTGACAGAAGCTGTTATATCAGGATTTATCGAAGAGGAGCATAAGGTAGTATTCTCCAGTTTGTATCCTGTTAATATTGGTTTACTGGTGTTTGAAGCTGTGTACTTAGGATTCCTTGTTAAAAAAATATACACTTCACTCAACCCTCAGGACAAACTGAGAATTAAGTATCTTTCATTCGGTTTCCAGGCATCAATTGTAATTGGACTGTTTACTAATGTCTTTGTTCCTTTGGTACTCGCAACCTCCAAATACTCACACATAGGAGGTGTCGCCTTACTGCCAACTATTATTGTCACGTACTACGTTCTCATACACGATCGTTTCCACGATTTACGGACAGTTAAACGAAAGCTTCATAACTTTCTTTTGTTCAACATTATTGTTTCCTCTTCTTTTTACTTATTATTTATACTTGCTTATATTGGTAATAACGATCTTTTAGGTTTTGATGTGTTTTTATATGGTCAAATAATAATATTCACACTGTTTTTACTGTTTGACCGATATGTGTTCCACGACAAGACTGGGTATCTTCAAGAAGGGTTTTATCGGTACTCGCTCATCCATTCTGAGAATGGAGAGTCTTTAGATATTTCTAAACTATTAAAGGTGTTTGCTTCTTATGTAGAAAAACGTTATGAAATTACTAGCAAATATATTGATGTAGTCTTAAAGGAACAAAAGAGGCACTTTGTTATAGGGAAAGAACAAAGTGAAGAAGCATACATTCTCTTTTCTCACAGAAGTACTATTCAGAGCAATAAGCAACATACGTTGCATATCAAAATTTACGAGAAGGTGGATGGACTAGATTTATCTTTGCAAAGCGTCAAGAATCTTACTATTGATATAAAAGAGCTAATCTTCCTGGTATACCAGTCAATCCTTCATGAAGAACAGAAGCAGTTCAGTGAAAAACTCCAGGTCAAAGTCCAGGAAGCTACCGCAGAATTACGTGAAAAGTACCAGCAAGAAAAAGATATGATTGGTATCATGGGGCATGAGCTTAGAACTCCGATGACAATTGCTAAAGGTATGCAAGAGAGAATTATACAGAAAATCAAAGAAAATAAATACGAACCTGAATATTTCCTCGATAAATCAGAAAAAGTGTATGACTCCATCGTCAGGGAATCTGAGCTCATCGAGACAATGCTTGAAACCTCACACATTGATAATAAGAAATTTAATATCCTCTTAATGCCAACCAGTATTGAAAGCCTGATTGAGTACTCTAAAAATGCTTATCGCAAGGAGGCAGAAAATAAAGGGTTAAAACTCGTTGTAGAAAAGGACTCGAATATCCCTAAAGTGGTGACAGACACTAACAAAATGCAACAGGTGCTCAATAACCTTGTGAGCAACGCGGTTAAGTACACTCCAGGAGGGTATGTAAAAATTGTGTTACGTAAAGATGCAAATGCTATCTATATTGATGTGAAAGATACCGGTATTGGCATCCCAAAAAAAGAGCTTAAGAACCTTGGCAAGAAGTTTTATCGTGTAAATCAATATCTTGATAAGCACTCTTCTGTTGTACGTGCAGGAGGTACTGGGCTGGGTTTATACGTGGTGAAAGGAATATTGAAAGCACTTCACTGTGAGCTTGAAGTTAAATCTGAAGAAGGAAGAGGCTCTACCTTTACGGTAGTAATCCCAATACACTCGCACTTTGACAAAGATTTTCAATCACAAATGGAGAGCACCATGGGTGACGATGTAGATATGTTCGCTAAGATGGGATTAAAGAGGTAAAGCAGCGATGAGCGTTCTCATCTGCAGAACAAGTATTTTTCTATCCATTATCAAATCTCTGTAACACCCATTATGAATAATCAACATTCTTTAACTAATAATAGTAAACTCTGTTCTGGAATATGGGATGAAAACACCTCCTGGGAGTTTTATCTATCCGATACTTTACCCCCACGGGAGCTATGTACTGCTGTTTTCTGCCTTGGTATTTACCAGAACTCTATTGTACTCACTAAAACTCAACGAGGCTGGGAGCTTCTCGGTGGTCATAGGGAAGAAGGGGAACGTATCGAAGAGGCTCTTGTTCGTGAAGCTATGGAAGAGGGTGGTATAGTTGTAGAGCAGTTCAAGGTATTTGGCTACAGGAAAATTACGGTAAAAAAACCGATTCCCCGACGTGATGGTAACGGCTTTTATCCACATCCCTATAGTTACATTCCTCATTACATTGTCATAACAGAAACAAAACCAAAACCGCCGACTGGAGAAGAGGTATTAGAAAGTAAAAGTTTTCCCCTACATAAAGTCGATGCTATCGAAATCCCTCACCTGAAAATAATCCGTGCTGGATTGGAAGAGCTCGAACGATTCAGGAAAAGTACCCTTCTGTACACAAAGAAATAAAAAAATAATTGTCCCGGCACAGCCGGGGCTTTTTTTTTCCGGATTCCAGATGAATTAACCCTTATTCCTTTTGCCTTTGGATGTGTCAAATGCTAGCACAGGAGTACCTTGCCGTCCCCCTTTGCCTTATCAGGCTTTGGGGGACTTTGGCAAGGATTTGCCTTGTACCCTGTGTTTTTTAATTGTTGTTTCCTTATTTGTATCGGGTACAAGTTCCTCCTTGCCAACCGGTACTCCTGTTCTGCCCTCCTTACCATGCCAGTTTTTAATTGTGGTCATGTCCAGTCGGGCCGCTATTTTCCCCGTAATCCAAAGGCAGCCGCGAGCACAAGCGAAGCGGGTCTTGTGGAGATTAGATAAGGAAAAAACAAACATCATGGAGGATGTACAAAAAAGAATAACTAAACCTGCGACAGGTACAGCAAAGAACACCAGTCAAACAGAGAAACTACCTACTAAAGTATCTCAACAAGGCAGATACCGTACAAAACGTACCACAAACAAACGCGTCAGCAGCCAATCACTGATAGAAGCAATTATTACCCAGCTGGAAATCAGTAATCCTGCTGATCTGATGACGCTTATGGCAGATATTAACCCGCTGGTACGCAAAGACGATGGGGGAGTATACAGCTTGTATAACTCAATATTTTTAAGCCTCCAGGCACGTGCCAGGGGGATGGATTTATCAGATGTCAAAGGTATGAGAGCGTGGAATACCTACGGACGCATGGTACAAAAAGGAGCACGTGCACTGTATGTGTTTTCTCCGTGTATAAAGAAGATGCCGAGTAAGGAACGAGGCAAAGGAATGAGTATGAGAAATGAAGAGGCAGACAGAGTACACGCGCGGGAAGTAGAGGAGAATAAGGGAACCAGGTATGAGACTACTCACCCACACCATGAAGAACACAAAGAGCGTAAGAACACCGTACCCCGGTACTTTATCCCTGTACCCGTATTTGACTATTCTGACACTATGGAGATGAGCAAAAGCCTGAAAAACTTCCTGGCAACCAAGTGCAACCTGACATATAAAAAGTATATGCCTGTTGCTATAATGAATATAGACAGATTGAACCTGACAGAAATTGTGCACAATATTTCCGCAGCCGGGTACTCTGTTAACTTTGGGTATACAGGGCAGGCGCATGGGTATATTTACACCTCTACCAAATCAATCCAGATACATACAAGCCTTACTGACCGAGAGGAAGTACTTGCTATTCTTGCTCATGAGCTCGCGCATGGTGAGCTGCACAACGGAACCACAAAACCAAAGCGTATCAAAGAGCTTGAAGCAGAAATCACCGCGTACATTGTCATGCGTTCATTCGGGGTAGATACCCTCAAAAAATCTACCACCTACGCGAAACACTACCACGGCACAAAGGAAGACCTCATCAAATCCTTTGATGCAATCCTCAAGACAGCAGACCGGGTCTACAGCATCATGACAGGAAGTACAAAAGGGCAGGGCTGATGAAGGCAACCCCGCCATATTTTTTTAACGGGAAGGGACCAATGACTAGTTGAAACCCTCCCCGCCTCATTATACAGCACAGAAAGCTAATTATTTAAACAATAAAAAACAAAAAAACCAATGACTACACAACTAACCAACAGCAGGGTATCTGCTGCACAACCCGGAGATAAAAAACTATCTGAGTACCGGCAGGAGCCGGAGAAAATCATCCTGAAAAAACAACCGGAAAAGATTACTATTGCTTCATCCCGTGACGCCTACGAAATCATCAAACAGTACGCGCGCAAAGATCAGGAGCATTTTATAGTCCTGTTACTTACCGGAAGGAACGAGCTTATCAGCTGGAAGCCAGTATTTATTGGTACTCTGGAAGCAAGCTTATTCCACCCCCGGGAGATTTACCGCTACGCACTCCAGCATAGAAGCAGTAAAATTATTGTTGCTCACAATCATCCATCTGGAAATCTGGAACCATCAGAAAATGACAAGCTCATGACCCGGCAGGTCAAAGAAGCGGGGGAAATTATAGGCATTAAGATGGTAGACAGTTTGATTATATCAGGAGAGGGGTACTACTCGATTATGAACCTGTAAAGCAATAGCGAGGATCTATGCCAAGATCCGCGCTGTTCTTTCTTTATCTCCACGCCGAAAAAGAAAGAACGAAAGAAAGTTGGCACACCGCTGATAAAAGTAAGCTTGGTTGAGTTTAGAAAGCAAGTTATAGAAAATGATGTGAGACCGTTGATTAACCCCTGTTCCTGGAGCCGGTGCTGTTATCAAGCAGCATTT
>JBMCLJ010000081.1:0-6379 GCA_048615375.1 Candidatus Dojkabacteria bacterium
AAGTGAGCAGGATAAGATTGATAAGGTGAAACAAAGAATAGTTGAAAAATGTGGACAAAAGCCATGTTATGATGTCGTAGCTTATCATCCTTATGCTGGACCGGGGTATACATCAGATCAAGATTTTTCAGATAAACAGGGACGGATTGCTTACTTCGGTCTTTCTGCATTTAAGCCGGTAATTGATGGTATTAGTTCCACTTATGGTACTCTTGGAAAAAAGTCTGCATTTACAGAATGGAATGTCACATGCTGGACAGGTGAAAAAGGCTTGATTAGTGCAGAACACGCAATGGCTGTAGCAGAAGCACAATTGGTTATGTCAGAAAATGAAAATGTGATCTTATCCAATTATCATGCCTTCAATCATGGACCGTGTGGACACTTTGATAAGAATGAATATGATGCATCGAGTGGAGATGGATTGAGTATCATGGGTAATGCGTACCGATTAACAGTCCCGCCGGATTATAATTCAGTCTCTTCCGTGAATGTCAATGTTAACTCACCTGTCCAAACAGTTGATCTGGGCAGTCGCTGCTGGGCTGGAGAAGGAAAGTGCAACGGTGATATGGGAACATTCCCGATCGTATCCAGTTATGCAATGGAGTCAGGAAAAAAACTTGTCATTGTGATCTTTAACCGCGATAAGACTAAGGAGGCTGATATTACACTATCATTGGAGCATTTGAAACAATATGAAAATAGTAAGCTGGTTAAAGTATCTACTTTGCATGCTAACTCATTTACCGATAATAAGTTTATAGAGAAAACATCTACCGCCGGCACATTCTCAAATCTGCAAGTTCCTCCAATAAGTATAACCAGATTAGAGATTCAACAGAACCAGGAACCTGCGACAACATCCCCAATCAGCTCTACTGATTCTGCTACTAACCAGCCTCTTCAGACCCAAACTCCATCCAGCACCTCATCACCTGCTGCTACCACCCCGACAAGCACCTCATACTATGGAGGATATAGTACGCTCACTCCCTCAACTGTTGATTATCTACCTGATACCAAAATATCTGGTTCAGATGTATTAATGATATTCTTTTCCTCGGGAGTCACACTCACCTCAGCCCTGATTATCAAAAGAAGGGTACATAAACGGTTCGAAGATCGTGTTACAGATGATTCATGAGTATTTCAATTGAAGCCAAAGTGAGTAATTCTAATGTTCCGGTTCACAAAATCAACCGCGATTTACTGCGGATAAGTAGTGGAGTGTTGGTGACGAGGGCGGGACTTGAACCCGCATGGGCTGAGCCCACTACGTCCTGAACGTAGCGCGTCTACCAATTCCGCCACCTCGCCATTCCATTATGTGACTAACTGCACGGATTATAACAAGTTCGAGGAAAATTACGATACTATAAAGTCGAACTCAGCCTGTTCGCTCACTTCAATAGTGCCGGTAAGTGTTATTGGCTCCAGCACCTGAATACACATTCCCGTTGGCCTTGTGATAGCTAATGTGACAGTAACTTGTTCCGGGAAGCTTTCCCGTACTATTGTTTCTACATTTGCTTTATGGCACGGAGTAGGTAGATCACCGGTCAATTCATAGTTCCAGGTGTTTGCATCGGTATAACTGAGATTAAGTGTATACCCGTTTTCTGTGAGTGTCAGTTGCCTGCCTTCCTGTGTACCGCGTGGGTTTTCTGATTGAGTGGATTGGGTACCGGATTCTGAAGGGAAATCGTCGGTAGTATCTTTCGCGGTACTGTTCTCATCATTTTTCAGTGAATCCCGTAATGTAAAAAATCCACCAACGATAGATGCAGCCAAAAGAGTAGAAAGCATAGCTGCAACGAGTATGACTACAATTTTATTTGAGAATAATCTTTTTTTCGGCATTGAGATCTTTTCTTTATTTTCAATTTGGTTTTCCATAGTTCGCTACAAAGTTAGTATAGCAATATATCATTTACATGTTACAAGAAATAGTTTTGGTTTCGTATACTGCATTTTCATACTACTCCTGCAGACTTGTGTGAGTATGAAGAAAATGCTGTAGGTGTACAACGGTATGGAGCTGGTATATAATTCAATTTATAAACTCTGAATCGTTAAACATGATAAATTGTGCTGGTAGCTCGATTAGGTATGCTGGTTATCCCGGAATGCAGCGATATTTTCGTGAAGCATTACTTCGCGAGCAAGAATTATTGTTTGGAGTTGGACCATTTTGCTCAGTCACTGGTAGAGTAGCATCGGGAATACATGCGGCTCATATCGTACCAGAGGTGTTAGGTCGTACTAACTGTAGAGATGTTTATTATCGATATCCAGGTCTTTTTCATCCGAGTAACGGTTTGCTTGTATTACATCAGATTAATATAATCGAGAGAGTGGTAAGGAAGCGGCTTTTCCAGGTATTGGGTATACCGTCGAATGGGGACTCGCACCTTGAAAATCAGGGAGTCACAGATCTTTCCGATTTATTGACACTTATACAGGAAGCCGCGATTTTACCAAACCAGATGCTTGTTACATCGTATGTTCAAGCAGATACTGGAAACTTTCCTGATATCCGGCATTGTATCGGATATGACAGCAATCAGGCACGAGAGGACTTTCTTGCTGGTAGAGGTTTGTTATTGGATCTCACTGACTACAATTTTATTCTGAATGAATTATGGAGACCTGCAGGGTTGCCTGTACTCAGGCGTGATACCATGGGGTGTATACGTATGCAGCCTTTAGATCAGTCACGAACATTTTCTGTGAGCCTGGATGGTGGTGCGCAGATAGTAACCTCTTAACGTATCAATCCTTTCAAAACCTCATTAAAACCGTCTTTCCTTTCCTTCCTGACCCTGTCAAAGAAGCTGCAAATCACCTGCGCGTCATCGAGAGCTCTATGGCGCCTTGAACACTGCAACCCCATGCGTTCCATTACCGCGTCAAGGTTATGCTTACGTTGCGCAGGAAAGAGTTTCCGTGAAAGCTGTACAGTACATAATCTGGGAAACTTGAATTCAATTCCTGTACGCCCATACTCTGCCCGGATGAATCCGTAGTCAAAACTTACATTATGTGCGACGAAAATCCTGCCTTCCGCAAGTTCCATGAGCTCCCCAGCTACATCTTTAAACAATGGAGCATCCTTGACCATCTCATCAGTTATGCCACAGATTGTGATGATGTATTGAGGAATGGGGACTTCCGGGTTGATCAGAGTCTCATATCGTCTAACGATTTTCCCATCCTCATATACTAACGCACCAATCTCCGTAATCCGGTCATGCCCAGGGGACACGCCTGTGGTTTCAACATCGAGGAATAGAAATCTATTTGGCATGTCTTCAGCGAATAGCATAGATGATAGTACCACTAATTATAGTAAGTTAAAAAAAGTAGCCGTCAGGGTGAGAATGCAGGGAATTCGAAGTTGTATGGAACGTATGCTACACTTGGATCTATGATTTCAAAAGACAATGCATACGCAATAATTGGTGCTTCCCGTAATGGAGAAAAGTATGGCTATAAGGTACTTAAAGACCTGTTTGAAGCAGGATATCATGTCATTCCTGTAAACCCGGAAGAAGAGGTGATTCTTGGATTGCCGGTGTACCACACTGTCAAAGACATACCTGATTATATAGATGTCGCGGTCATGATTGTTCCACCCGAAGTTGGTGTGACAGTTCTCAAGGAGATCATTGCCACAGGTATAAAAAAAGTCTGGTTCCAGCCGGGAGCTGAACGTGATGATCTCGTCAGGCTTTGTCAGGAGAATGGTGTTGAAGCAATGACAAACAGTTGTATTATGATTGAAAAAAGTAAATAACTCCTCTACAATCAACATGATAACTATGGAACCCACTTTACAAACCCAATCTCAACCTGTGTATCAAACAAGTCAGCTTGTATTAGCCACACCCTGGTCACGTCTTGTAGCCAGGCTTCTGGACAGTGTGATTAATTTTTTTGTATCTCTTGTATTATTATCCCCTTATCTTTCAATTTTCCTGATGGAAGTGCCAAATTTTGAAAATGATGAGCCATCGCCCACATTTATAATTGCGTTAATTACCTATTCATGCGTTTATATATTTTTCGCGTTTGGATTTGCCTACTATTACTGGATTTATCGCCCCGCGAAGCATAACGGGCAGACTATCGGGAAACAATGGATGCATATCAGGGTTGTTGACGAATTTGGTCAGGTGCCAGGTCAGGGAACCTTTTTTATAAGGTATATTCTGGAAAGCTTGATTGCAGGTGTCATCTCAATATTTGTTTACATCACCATTCTTTTCGATGAAAAAAGGAGAGCGCTCTACGATATGATAGTCAAAACTATGGTCATCGAGGAATAATGCTTGTAGCTTACCGGAAGTGTGTTACAATTACAGTGTCATGAGTGACACAGCAAACCCAACTCAACCAAAAGCAACTGAAACTGCAACATCAAGCGGGAGTCAGTCGCAACCAGCGCATAACGCAAATGCTGCCAATCCATCGCCAGCGACTCCAGCAAAAAAAGGAGTACCTGTATGGGCATGGATCGCAGGAGGATGTGCTATCTTATTAATTATTTCCTGTATCGTCAGTGTAGTCTTTTTAGGCTGGGGTGTTAATGAAGGAGTGAATGAAATTGAAGAAAGTGTGAATGAATATGAAAATCAACAGGAGCAGGAGGCTCAGGAACAGGAGAATGCATTTGAGAACCCAAAGGCTGTCGGTGATACCGTAGAGCTCGAGGGAATCACCTGGGTAGTTAAAAAGGCTGAAGCTTTAGGTACAACTATCAAGGCACCTGCAGACAGCTTTCTCGACGATTGTACAGCTGCAAGTGGTAGTAAGTTTGTGCGAGTACAGTTTACGGTAAAAAACACTGGAACCAAGTCAGAGACATTAACAGCTCCAAAGCTTGTAGATGCAGATAAAGCTGAATTTGATTCATACAGCGATATCTATACATGTGTCAGTACCCGTGATCAAAAACCTGAGTTAATGACTTTTGAGACTCTTAATCCAGGTGTCGAAAATGAGTATGTCGCGTATTACGAAATTGCGGACTCAAAGACAGATCTTAAACTTAAAGTAGATAACGGAGCGCTTATCGATGAAGAGGTAGACTATGTTAGCCTCAACCTTTAAGAATATATGAAACGTTATCATTATACATAAACCAGACACACGAACGTGTCTGGTTTTTTATTGCTTTACGATTGATTTTGAGGCACAATCCGTTGTCATACTACCATGAGAACGATTACTATACGAAGACTCCAAAAAGAAGACTTTTACAATGGTTTTTTTGAATCATTGCAAAATATGTCTCCATCGCTGCAAGCATTAGAGTCCGAAACAGCGACGAAAATCCTCGAAGAGCGCGAGCAGGCGCAGACCTATACCTACGTTGCAGTGCAGGATGGAAGTGTTGTAGGCACAGCTTCTCTCTTAATAGAGCGTAAATTCATTCACAACGGCAGTTGTGCCGGCTATATTGAAGACGTATCAGTACGAGAAGGATATCAGGGAAATGGTATAGGTCGGCAGCTTATTACCAGGCTTATTGCGGTAGCGAAAGAACATGGTTGCTATAAAATAATTTTAGGCTCGGATCAAACTAATAAAGGATTTTACGAACGATTAGGATTTCGTGAGCATGAATTACATATGCGTATGGATTTATCATAGACTATGTTTGAAATTCTTTCACAACATGGGAAGCGTAGGCTGGGAAGGCTGCAGACTATGCATGGGGATATTTTTACACCGGCTTTTGGTCCTGACGCGACCCGGGGTACGATAAAAAACCTTGCTGTCAATGAATTTCTGGATCTGGATGGACGAGCTGATCCGGAAATATTAAAATCCGCAGACGCCGGAATGTCCCATGATAATAAGATCCGTCGGGAACATGACGAGATCCAGTTTATCCTGTCCAATACCTACCATCTGCGATCTTACCCGGGCGACGAATTTATCCGGGACATGGGCGGACTGCACGAGTTCATGCGATGGCCATTGCCGATATTGACTGACAGTGGAGGTTTTCAGGTTTTTTCTCTTATCCATGGCGCGAAGAATCTTAAAGGGAAGGTTACTGATGATGGAGCATTTTTTAACAATCCGATAAATGGAGACAGACTCGCGCTTACGCCTGAGAGTGCAATCGACATTCAATTCAATTTTGGATCAGATGTTATGATAGTTCTTGACGACTGCAGACATTATCAGGATACCAGGGAACTGAAACATTCGGTCTATAGAACTATCGAGTGGGCAAAGCGATGCAAGGCGAGGTTTGAGGAGCGACTCGCTTCACCTGCACATGATTCCAGGCAACCGGTAAAGCAGAATAATGTGAAGCGACCTTTATTATTTGCTGTGGTGCAGGGGGGGATTGACTATGAAT
>JBMCLJ010000082.1:0-6348 GCA_048615375.1 Candidatus Dojkabacteria bacterium
TCAACCTTTGTTACCTGGTCAGTGTACTGTGTCATCTCTTCGAACGAGCCGATGACAATCTCTTCTCCATCTTCACTTTTCCAGAGTGGAAGAATAGTTGCCCAGTATCGATTACGTGATACTGCCCAATCAGGAGAAGACGCGACAGTTTTAGCGAATCGTCCCTCTTTTATATGCTCAGGTATCCAGTTAATATCCTGGTTCAACTCCAGCATTCGTGCTTTTATCTTTTGAATATCGAGGAAGTACGAGTCCTGCGCCATGTAAATAAGCGGATTCTCTCCGCGGTAAAAAGGCAAACGGTGGGTATACATTTCTGATCGAAGCAGGTTTCCTTTCTCCTGAAGATTCGCGGTTATCATATCGCACGCGTCTCGCAAATACACACCCTTCCACGACCCCACTGTCATCTTACCCTGCTCATCAATATCACTATAGTCACTTAAACCATGCTGTTTTCCCAGCTCATGGTCTTCCGCACCAAATGCCGGGGCTATATGCAGAACGCCAGTGCCTTCTTCCATACTTACTCCTGAGTACGCGTAGATTGCATGATCTTTTGGGGTTGTTTCGTTCACGAAGAAGTCATACACCGGATAGTATTTAAGACCAACCAGTTCTGTACCTTTAAACTCACTGAGTACTTTGACCAGTTTCCCTTCGTCAGTACCGATATGCTCTTCTGTAGTCTGGAAGGCATATTCAAGACGACTCTTCGCGAGGACTAACTTTTGCCCTTCAAACTCAACCAGACAATACTGCTCATCAGGATTTACTGCTAACGCGAAATTTGAGGGTATAGTCCATGGCGTTGTGGTCCAGGCTACGATAGACGCTTCACCAAATTTGTCATTATGCTGCAAATGAAACTTCACAAATATACTTAAATCCTCAACTTCACGATAGTTATCCGCGTCCATCGCGACTTCAAACTCTGACACTGGCGTTGAAGTGTCAGTGGAAAAAAGAGAAACACGCTTACCTTCGTACACATAACCTTTCTCGTACATTTGCTTAAACGCCCAGATCACCGACTCCATGAATTCGGGGTTCATGGTGTAATACGCGTTATCCATATCTACCCAGCGCCCAATCTTTTCTACGTACCATCGCCAGTCACTTGAACAACTCTGCACATATGAGCGACATTCCTGGACGTATTTATCGACTCCCATTTCCTCTTCAAGCTGTTTACTTGATTTTATTCCAAATTTCCTGTTGACCTTCTCTTCAACAGGCAATCCATGACAATCCCAACCGAATACCCTCCGAACTCGTTTGCCCTTCATAGTCCAATAGCGTGGGATGGCATCTTTAGCGATTGAAGGCAAAAGCGATCCATAATGCGGTGTTCCGGTTACGAATGGCGGACCATCAACGAATGAATAGCTATTTTCAATCGGTCTTTGCTCGACGCTTTTCTCAAATATTTTGTTTGCTTTCCAGAAACTATTGATTGTATCTTCCAGCTCAGGAAATTTTGGTGTTCCTTCGACTTTTTTTATTTTTGACATAATTATTCTTCAAGTTTACTGTTGTCTAACCATTACTACCGTTGGGATTAGCGTCCCGGAAGGTAAACGGTATTCACCAGTCTTTCTATTGATATCTTTAACAAAACGAAACTTCTCGTAAAAATGAATCGCCTGTACCATTCGATTAACCCTATCTTCGAAATCTGAGAACTTTTCCATGACGTCCTTTCTAGTAATTTTCAACTTTTTATCAGGGTATACTTGTAGCCACTTATTCCTGTTGATCGTCATAATTACTTGACCATCTTCAGGCAGCGCCTCTTCAAGTACAAACTCTTCAGCATATATTTGATTTTTACTTACTTGATTCATAGTCGCATAATTAAAAAATCCCCGCATCGCCCTACCATTTTGATAGTGCAATGCAGGGAACTGTAAATTTTACTAATTCGGTACCGTCCTGCTTCTCCTGAAGATCTCGTGTTGATACTATCAGGACTTTTATCAGCGGTTACGGGCTTACCCGTCTGGGTCTACTTGCGTAACGTTGTCTTTCTAACTCCGTTGCGTTCTTCCAGATCCGTAGAACTTACCTTCTTCACCGTTGATCGCGGTTCATCACGGATTATATGTAATTGTCTCGTAACTGAATGCAAAAAGCAAGCAGTCTACCTATACCTGTTTATACCAACATTCTCAAACAGATAGTTTCTCTGATCATTCCTTCTTGTCTTTAGCTTCATGAGTATCACCTGTATCACCGCCCGCTTCTTCAGCACCTTCTTTTTTGCCCTCAGCAGCTTCACCTTCCTGGGCTTGTAACTCTTCAGTCGCTGCCTGTACGTCAATTTCCTCTTCATCCTGTACAGCGGATGTAGTTGTTACCACAACCCTTTGCCTGTCTTCCTCCTCATCGTGAACAAGCTCTACGCCTTCAGGAAGTTTAATTTCTTCCACAGTAATAGTATCACCTGCGTGAAATGCAGAAACATTAAGCTCGATTTCTTCTGGAAGATTTTTAGGAAGTCCACGAAGTTCAATTTCATCCATAGAGAGGATAATCATTGATTCCTCTTCCTTCACAGCAGGAGATTCGTCCTGACCATGAAGCACAAAGGGAACGGTAGAAGTAGTCTCGACATTCAAATTAACTTCACGGAATGAAACGTGTGTATATTCCCGGGAAACAGGATCCATTTGAACTTCACCGATATAGCAATTGTGATTTTTACCAGCGATATCTACTTCGACTACCGCAGTAGTACCAACATCATCATATAATTTTGTGAATTCTTTAGTACTGATTTGCAGGTTAAACAATCCTTTGAATCCGTACACAGCACCTGGAATATACCCGGCGTTACGGATTTTTTTTACTTTTTTTCCGACAATTGACCTTGTCTCTGCCTTAATCTTATGTTCCATGGTTCTAGGATTTTTACTTCGTGATAATATCACTAAATTCACTACAAGGGAAGATTAAGCCTCCAAACTCCATTCTTACTCATCAGTTCCCGATAACCTTTGTACGCGTAATTAATTTTTTCTCCAGGATCAAGATCGTCCCACACAGACTGGCCAAGATCCATATTCTTTATCCGTATTTCGCCGTATCGTACCCCATTACGGGCGTACTCCCTTGGTGAATTCACAAATGTCAACGTTTGTGGCTCATTTTCACTGGTAAAGGCTACTTTTGTAACCAGCAGTACATGCTTTCCCCCTCTTGTCCGGATCAAATCGCCCGGTTTAATATCTTTCAAAGCAATTTGTGTGGCTAATGGTGCTGTTGTAAGCATATCAGCGCTTACCGATGAAACCGGCTTTAGTTTCCGGGATAAAAACTTTCGTACCCTTAAGGTGCTTTCTTTGGGAAGATAGTCTTTTAATTCTCCTTTGCCGACGCTGGTAAGCCAGAAGTCAAAGACCTGGTACACGAAACCGGAACAATCTATACCAATACCATGTTCAAGTAGCTTTTTACGGATTTCATCAGATGTCAATGAAGAATCGGTCACAATTTCATTCGCATAGGTTTCCAGCTCTGATGGGCTTCCTTTTCCAGCCATGACCGGCTGCCGAAAAAAAGTTGAAGAGGGATTAATAAAATATGGACATACCACGACCTTACCTGCTATAGAAAGATTAAAGTACTTATCAATAAATTTCTGTACTTCTTCAGGTATTTTTCTTTCTACCATAACAAGAGATTATAATATAACCCGTTAAAACCTCAATATTGTGTTGTGCACCCAAACAGTGAGAATGCATTACACCATACTGTGGTCAAGCCTTTTTTTCAACTTGTTCATACCATTTGTCTTTGTTCCTGAAACTCTCTCCATCTACGTGGATTACTTTAAACACCCGGTTAATCCTGTCCATATATCTCTCACGATCACCTTCATCCTCCTGGTATCCATGTTCCATTATATGCTCATAAGGAGCATTACTTGTAACGAACAGCCTTCCTCCATGATCATGAGCATGCGAAACAATTTTCTTAAACAACTTCATGCCTTCACCCTCCGGAGAGTTCAGGTCATCAATAATCCACACCTGGTCCGGCGCAAGGTTTTGGTACGCTTCACGCATTCTTTCATTTTCTTCAACACCTACCCGTAAGAACACTGGCTTTAGTCCTCTTTTCATAAATTCTTTGGATAACGAAACAGCCATGTGAGTCTTTCCGACACCAGGTTTCCCATAGATAAAGATCCCTGCCGAAGTATGCGGTTTATCCAGATCAAGCAGTGTACTCGCATATTCGAGCAATGTCTCCTGGGATTCATGCGTAGGAATATAATTATTAATACGGGAACACAGATTTTCAAGAGGTGTGTAAGGATTTTCCAGCAGGAATTTTAGGTCAAGAATAAGATCCATTTTCGCTTCGTCTGGTAGCAAATCAATCATAAACGTTACCTCAGAATCTGTCATCTCATGGACACCAATCTTTGGAAAAAATTCCTGGAGTTTAAGAATCAAAGCTTCACTGATATACTCATGTTTTGGTATCTTTAAAAATTTACTGCTATCCAACGCTGTATTATTTGGCTTTTGATTATCCTGTGACATATACTTTTCTTAGTTAACAACTTATACTTTTTATATGGTTTTGTCTATTTTTTTTATTTTTTACACATCACTTCGTTATGACAGATAAATGCATAATACACATAGATTATATACAGGAAAAAGGATTCGGCGTAGGACAGGCCAAAGGCAGGACGTACTACGTACTTGGTGCTTTACCAGGGGAAGTGGTGACTGCCAATGAGTTCAAAAGGAAAAAAGGAATTTCGTACTGCTCAGTAGTTGAGTATGTTACAACATCAATAAACAGGGTAGAGCCAGCAGAAGATCACTATCTCGCGTGCTCGCCTTTACAGGCTATCTCATTTAGTGCGGAAAATGAAATCAAAAAAGATCTGGTTCGCACCTTTTTCCGGGAGTACGCTGAGACTGAATTACCGGATTTTGAACTCGTAGATAATGCGATAGTTTTTCATTACCGCAATAAAGTAGAATTTTCCCTCTACGGGCATGATGAAAGTGAATCTCTCAGCCTGGCTTTCCATAAAAGAGAAGGCAAAAAGGCAAAATACACACTTGAGGGGTGCAAACTTCTTCCTGAGCTTATGAATAAACATTCTGCAAGAATCCTGCACTCATTGCAAGATCATCATATCCAGGCAAGAATGGTGAAAGGCATTGTTCTACGATACTCGTTTACTGAGGAAAAAGTCATTGCAGCCGTGTACTTCAAGGACGAAATATCTGACTGGCATACAGTAGCAGGTACATCGCTGATCAGTGACGAGCTGACCGGCTTGCACAGCATCTTTTCTACTCACAGGTCACCTGCCTGTGTGGAGACATACAAACTCGGTATGTATGGCGACACCACACTCACTGAAAACGTGCTGGGGAAAAAATTCACCTATGAATACGACAGCTTTTTTCAGATCAATCCTTCTCTGTTTGAGGAAGCTGCGCGTGACATCAGAAAACTGATTGAAGGTATTCCTCAGCACCAAAGTAAACGACTTTACGATCTATATGGAGGTGTAGGGACAATTGGGATACTTTGCAGTGACCTTGTTCAAGAGGTTATATGCGTTGAATCCCACGACAAGGCACAGCGATGTGCACTGAAAAATGCCAAACACAATCAGGTACATAACTTCTCCTTTTTTCACGCAAAAACCGAGAAATCACAGCTTGGAAGTATAGCGGCAGAAGATATTGTAATTCTTGACCCTCCACGTGCCGGCCTCCACCCAAAAGTCATCAAGGAGCTGATCGCTTGCAGACCGGAGATAATCATCTATCTGTCCTGCAATCCAAAAACCCTGGCTCAGGACATTGCACTACTGAAGGGAAAATACAAACTTTCACATATTCGAGCGTATAACTTCTATCCTCGAACCATGCATTGTGAAGTACTTATCTTACTCGAGATAAAATCGTAATGCCTCGTTCTTGTAACGCCGCATCAACTCTGCCGCTCCTGACAGCACCTTTATCTCGTGTGAGTTTCTTTTGCCGCTTGAAATTCATCTTCGGCATCTCTGCCTTGTTGTTCGATTTCATCAACAACTTGCTCAAGCTCTTCCTGTATCGCCTCCCGGGCTGTTTCGCCTTCCATCTCGAGGTTTGATATTTCATTCTCAAAATCTTTTCCTATAGCTAAAAGTGTATCCTGGAACCTGGCTCTTTCATCTTTATTGCTTACATCAGTCATAGCAGTGAAAGCATCCGATGTGTCGTTAAAAAATGTAACAAATTCCTCAATAGATTTTTCCACTACTTCAGAGATTGCCTGGGTGTCATCGTTTGTTTCTATTTGAAGAAGATCCTCTTTGAATCC
>JBMCLJ010000083.1:0-6342 GCA_048615375.1 Candidatus Dojkabacteria bacterium
GCATTATGGCGTAATGATCAATTTTAATGGATTTATCAAGGTAATCGACACTCTTGGCGGGGTCACAGTAAACGTTCCAAATGGTTTTTCCGATTATCAGTTCCCGAATAGCTCAGATACTGGCTATGATCCTGTTCACTTTAATGCAGGTACGCAGAAAATGGACGGCTTAACCGCGCTCAAATACGCCCGCTCACGCAAAGGCAATAATGGCGAAGGGAGCGACTACGCACGGGCACGGAGACAACAAATCGTGATGAACGCGGTTAAAGAAGAATTTATGAACTCAAGTTTGATCAAAAAGGCTGATATTGCCAATCAAATGACTTCAATACTTGGCGAAAACGTTCACTTCTTTAACCTTGGAACCCAGGAATTTAACATGGCGCTTGAATCACGTGACGTACTATCCCAGGTACAAACATTCTCTATGGTCATTGATCCAGAGTTTGGTAGCTATACAGCTCATCTTCTCTTCGGTATTAACAAAGGAAACGGCGCGGGATTCGTTGTCACGCCAAAAGATGGAGACTATAGCAATGTACAGGCACTTATCACCCTGTACTTGAAACACCCCTACCTCATCTCTCAGGAACCTAAGCTCCGCGTTATCTACAGCAACTTTAATCGCTCCGAGGATTACACCCAGGTAAAAAACCTCCTTTACACAAACGCCCTGCAATTTGAACGAAACAATAATTCCGACTATGCACTCAAGCTAGGTTCAGTAGCAGGTGTATCTGATTCTTCGACACAGCATTCAGGACTGGAAACAAATGAAAACCCAACTTCATCTGCTTTTGGAGTACTCTACGATGTATCAGACGGAACAAAAGCAGAGAGCCTGAACTTCTATAAAGATTTTTTTAAAGAGAACGGTATTGTATTTGAAATAAAGAGCAAAGAACAACTTCCTGCAGAACTGGAAAAATTTCTCGACGATACTGATTTTATTGTCTTGATGTCTTAGACAGCTGGAACACGAAGTTGGAACAATGACTTTTGTTCCCTACAGGTTTACCCAGACCTTTTGGACATCGTCGTTTTCTTCTATTGTTTCAATAAATCTGTCTACCCGCTCCTGTTCAGCTTCAGATAGCTCTACAGGTGTTGTAGAAAACTTTACTACTTCTGCATTTGTGATAAACACATTTTTATCCTCAATTGCTTTTTTGACATTATTCAACTCGGCAAACTCAGTACGGATTTCCATCCCCTCTTCATCCTGAATAACCTCACGCACACCAGAAATATCATAAAGCTCCAGCTCAAACTCATCTGCTTGATCTCTTGCAAGCTTTGGAATTGCCAATTTATCTTTTTCGTTCCACTTCACCTGCTCTCTTGCTTTCTTCTCCTCTTCTGTTTCAAATTCCAGCAGAATTCGCCCGATTGTCTCAAACTGCCACGATACCGAACCAGCTTCCGCGAACTTTCCGCCACTTTTTTCAATACTAGAGCGTAATTCACTCACGGTACGGTTTCTATTATCTGTAGTACAGTCAACAATAATTGAGACACCATGAGGTCCATATCCTTCATAAGATAGCTCTTCCAGTCTTCCAGACTTCTCACCCTCCCCTGTTCCACGTTTAATAGCCCGATCTACATTGTCATTTGGCATGTTAATCGCACGCGCTTTTTCAATCGCAAGAGCTAACGAAGGGTTCATCCCAGGATCACCGCCACCGTTCTGAGCTGCAACCGTAATCAGTCTCGCTACTTTTGTAAATTCTTTAGCACGCTGCGCGTCATTCGCGCCTTTCTTCCGTTTAATTGTGCTCCACTTTGAATGACCTGACATGCGGCATTATACCAGAAAAAAATTTTAAAACGTCCGGTTCTTGTGTGCCCAGTAAAGTATCTTTCTCGCAAAATGTTCAGCCGTTTCTTCAATCTCCCCCAGCACGTGCACTTCATATCGTTCGTTATCGAGTAAAAGCAGTTCAGCACTATGTGAAGTGAATTTCATCACGTGAATGTTAAATTCTTCAATCATCTTTTCTACCTCGTAAACTGGTAGGTCAGTACCGGCAAGCCCTTCGATATCATCAACGGATACAACGGTTAAGCTTTCCTCGAACTCAAGCTTTACCGCTTTATGCGCGAGGACTTCAACTGCTTTGTACTGACTCCAGATGAGCACAGTCTCTGTTTTTGGTTTAGGCAGGTGAGGTGACTCACGCATGCAAGCTGGTAGGGAGTATTGCTGAATCACGCGAACACCTCCTTTACCCCGTGCAATGCTGTTATAAAGCGGTCAATTTCTTCAAAGGTATTGTACAAATAGAGCGAAGCGCGCACTGAGGCGGGGATATGGAGTGTTTTCATCACAAGTTGTGTACAATGGTGTCCAGTCCTTACTGCAATACCTTCCTCGTCCAGTAAGGTACCAACGTCGTGTGCGTGGACACCCTTCATGTTGAAGCTGACCAGCGCAACTTTCTCCATTCCTGCTTGCTGAGCTGCCTCAAGTGAATTAACTCCATAGAGATCAATAAAATCAAGACCAGTCATTTTTTCTAATATATATGCCGCTAATTCTTTTTCATAGGAGAGTATGCTTTTCCATCCAAGTACATCGAGGTATTCAAGACTCGCTTTTGTTGCTATAACATCAGCGATATTTGGGGTTCCAGCTTCAAATTTATAAGGCAAATCATTATACGTGGACTCTTTCCAGTCAACTTCGCGTATCATATCGCCTCCACCCATGAATGGCGGCATTTCCTCGAGAATACCTTGCCGTCCCAGTAATAACCCGACTCCGGTAGGTCCACAAAGTTTATGGGCAGAGAAAGTCACAAAGTCGGCATCCAGTGAATGAAAGTGAAACGGTTTGTGGGGTACTGACTGCGCAGCATCGACGATGATATACACACGAGGGTTTTTCTTACGAATCGCCTTAATGATTTTTTCCGCGTTATGGATCACTCCGAACACATTCGATCCCCAGGGGAAATTTACAAAACGGGTGTTTTCGTCGATATGATTAAGCAATGCTTCCAGATCGATGCTCCCATCAAGGTTAAAATCAGTGTAGCGCATTACAAACTCAGCTCCAGACTCCTCGCGCTTTATTCTCTGGAGAAGATGCCAGGGAACAATCCCGGAGTGATGATCCTCATTGGTTACCACAACATTAGTTCCATCCCCAAGTAGCTTCCTGCCAAGCGTCCAGACTATCAGATTCATACTTTCAGTAGCGTTTTTTGTGAAGATAAGCTCTGCTGGATTACAGCCGAATATGTTTGCTATGTATTCTCTACTCTCTTCAAACGCCGCACTGGCTCTCATTGATAACGTGTGGACACCGCGGTGCACGTTGGCATTAAGATTTGTGTAGTAGTGAGCAAGAGTATCGATCATCACCTGTGGCTTATGTGTCGTTGCAGCGTTATCAAAGTATACGAGCTTCTTACCGTTTACCTTTTCCTGGAGAATTGGGAAGTCCCTGCGGATAGTCTCTATATCAAATTGCATAGTCTATTATAATGAACTTGAGCTTTTCTTCCACCACCACCCTACCAGGAATTTATATATTCAGACACTATGTACTGACCCCGGATACTTCGCTCTTTCTGACCAGGCGAAGAAAGTGTTTAATCGCTTTACGACCTCGCTTGACCGGGTCATCGAGAATATTCACATCTTCATCTTTGAGCAGCTTTTCCATGAGATAGTATACAAGCATCATGGATGATGAAGTAAAGAGAGTAAGCAACATGACGCCAATAACTCTGTCACTTCTGAAGAAGTCCCCTAAAAACTTGAAAACAGCAAACCCAATGGCGAGAGAAAACGAGGCGCTGACTACTTTTTTGAGTATTTTTTCCGGCTGATACCATACCTTGATCGAATGCCGCAGGTAGAGGAAGATAGAAAGCAGAATAACATTAATCGTAATAGCAATTGTTGCCGCCAGAGCTACTCCCCCAATCGCGGCCTGTCCCTGTCCTTTTGTAAAATAGTCCTCGACGGTCGTGAATGCTGCGGGGTTAAGTGAGAATGTACTGAAATGACTGAAAATATTTGCTAGAACGTAGGTGAGGGCAATCTCAATAGTGATTACCATGACACTGACCACAGTTGGCGTGACTGAATCATTGAGTGAGTAAAACACACGATTAATGATATTAAGGGAGGCGAAGAAAACGACACCAAGACTTAAAAACAATAAACAGTATGATAAAAGACTCGTCTCTTCCAGATCAACCTTGTCACTGAATAAACCGTAGACCAGCTGAACGATAGGCGTACGAAGTACTATTATCATTGCAGCGACAGGTAATGTCCAGAATAATATAGTCCTCAGTCCTTGAGAAAAAATATCCTGAAGTTCTGTGATGTTTTTTTCACTTCCCAATTCTGACATCCTTGGGAACAATGCTTGCGCCACTGACAGGCCGAATACCAGGGTCGCTATTTCCCTGATGGAAAGAGCCAGCTTAAACGAGGCAAAAGAACCTGTAACTAACTGTAATGCTATAACGGTCTGAAAAATATTCGCAATATAATCTGTCGCAAGACCGATTGTTCTTGGAGCTGCTTGTTTCAAAGCCTGCAGGACATAGATATTTCGAATATCCCAGATAAACATTGAGTAGGAAATTCTCACTTTAAAAATAGCTGGAAGCTGAATAAGGAAGTGTAATACACTACCTAAAAGTACCCCATAAGCGAGATAAGTAATATCATAATTAACTCGTGGTAAAACGAAAACAGCTACCAGAATCAAACCAGCGTTATAAAAAATAGGGGCGAACTGAGTAACAAAAAACTGCTTTCTTATCTGAAGAATGCTCGAAAATATACTACTTACTGAAAGTATCACCGGAGAAATTATTAAGATACGCAACAAAGAAACGAATTGATCCACGTCCTCCGTAGTAAGAGTGCTTCCAGAATTACCAACCTCCAGTTTGAAAACCAGATTCACTAATTGAGGTGCAAAAATAAAAATCAGTGTACACAAGAACACCATAACAACGAAAAAGACATTAACAATGCTTGAAAATACCCTTTTTAGCATTACCGCATCATTATTAGCGCTTGTTTGTGAAAAGACCGGGATTAGTGCAGCATTTATCCCACCCAGGGCAACAATAAGAAATATAAATTCCGGGATCGTGTTAGCAGCCAGAAACAAATCAAGTTCCTGCGAACGTAAACCAAAAATACCTACCAATACCTGCTGCTTAACAATACCCGAAATTTTTCCTACAAAAATCAATATCGCCATGCCGAATGCCACATAGGCAAAAGTCTCCTGTGGGCGCAGGATAAACCGCTTGGATTTGGAAATAATTCGTCTAATAGGCGACACGGAAGATTGTACACCAAAAACACTTTTCCACAAACTTAACAAAGATTTCCAGTGCGCACGGGGGAGGGCTTTACAAACTCCCCAAAAACATTTATCTTGAACCAGTAAACCTTGTAATATGTCCAGGCATGAACAGCAAAAAACACCACTAATCTACGAATTAGTTGACCTCGCGATTCTGCCCGCAGCGCTGCTTATATGCGCGAAGGCGGTAGGAATCGCAGTTTTAAATACGTATTTAGGACTTGAATGGAGTATCCAGTCGGTCGCGAGTGCCGTATTCTCAGTACGTGTTGTGTATGAGAGCGCGTCGGACGCTACTCTCGTAACCAGCTATACCAATCTGTTCATGTACATATGTATACTCGCAGGATGTATTCTCGTTGCCGGTAAATCACAGATTTTTCACCACAGAAAAGCTTCTCCACATTTTGTTCTTAAACTGGCAAAGTTTGATTTACTCCATTTACTGAAATCTTCTATGCATATCTATAAAGAAGCATTTGTATGGGGAATATTTTTAATATTGACTACAGTATATATTGTTCTCTCTGCATTCGTATCAGGATCAACATTCGCCTGGATCGCCGGCATAACGCTTGTCGCTACGATGGCATTCCTCTGGGTAGTTGTTGACAATATTGAAGAAGATTTATTATTTCATAACTATAAATAATTATGCAAAAAAAACAAAACGCCCTACAACATGCCAACCGATTCTTAAATATCTCATCTGAGACATTTATGCTCATAGCACTGGTAAGTCTATTTGCGCTACCTTTTGTTATCGGCGCTAATCTTGAACCAATTATCAGAGATTCAGAAAGCTCAGCATCCGCTACAAGTGGTCCTATCATAACCTATCCGGAAGACAATCCAAACCTGGCAAACACTGATTCCGATGTATTAGGAGTTACAACAACTAACAATCCACTTTTGGTAACAGAAAACAAGGATAATCTAAGCTTTTTTAATGTTAACACATCAGAATCCGGTTCCACGAAATACGAACTTTC
>JBMCLJ010000084.1:0-6127 GCA_048615375.1 Candidatus Dojkabacteria bacterium
CCTCAATCGATCGCGAAACATCTTCAATACTTGTCGAAAAACTTTGCATCTCATCAGATTCCAGCTCTTCGAACGTCTGTTTCACGTTTTCATTGTGCTCTCGCATCTCTTCAAGCAGCGATATTAAATTATCTATACTTTCAATGTTCCCGTCTGCGTCTGATATCGCTAAATTTCTTTTTTCTTTTGCTTCCTCACTATACCTTCCTACCGTAGAGTTTAACTCATTATACGCTTTCCTTGTCTTGCTCGCGGCATCTTTAGTATGATTTCTCTCAATAATCTGAACAGTCACTACCGTTATAATCGTGGCAAGGGCAAGAGCTACAATCACAGCTAAGGAAAGAATAATACGGATGATTTTCTTCTTCCGCGTTTTTTTACTACTTTTGTATTTTGAAGTAGCTTGCTTTTCTTCTTTTGGGTGATTTGTTGATTTTGTTTCGTCTTGCTTCTCTTCAGCTTTGTCTTTTTCCATAGGCAACGTATACTTGAGTATGCAGTTCAAAAACCATTATACACGATTACTCACTAAAAAAAATGCGATTTTTTTTCTTATATTTCTAATTATATGCAGCTTAACTGTACTTTTGCTACGGGAATGGCAAAGTGACAAGGATATGTTTGAAGAGACGATCACTGTCGAAACTACAGTTTCAATCACGAAAATCTCTGACTTTGATACTGTCCAGACTGCAGAAGGAGAATCTATACGCCTGCTAGGCATCGCGTCGCTGGATGAGATAGTAAGCGGAATGGATGAAATATGCTTCAACCGCGACACTATTCAACAATCTCTTCAAAATCTCTTACTAAAACGCGCATTTGAAACTGCGAGTTATTCAGAACTGCAAAAAGACAGCCAGGGCAACACACTACGAATTCTTCAGGAAAATCAGAAAAATATCAATCTTGAAATCATAAGAAGTGGCTTGAGCGCCTTCTCTTCAACGTTTGTCCCCTCTGGAACTCAACTATACGACACAATGCTCCAGGCTCAACAAGAAGCCCGTAACGCTAACCGCGGAATCTGGGCTCCATGCAGCTCAGACGTAGCCTAGAGTGAACAAGTCAATCTCAACTTTGCCAAATATTTAAAACGTGCTATAAACAACAACATGGATCGGTACCCGAATCATTAAGGGGTTAAAGGGGGAAGCGTTCTACCGGGAATCGTGAGTGCACCGGAAGAACAACAAGGTGAAAATCCTACGCTGTGCCGCAACTGTTAAAGCCAGAATACCCGCCACCAGGATGACATTACATACAACCTCGAGCAAGGAGTACTTATGGAACAAACAGATACTTTACTTCACAACCCTTCTACTAATTTTTTAAGAGAAAACCAACTTTGCATAGAATATACACAGGTAACGTTCCCAAGTTTTCCCCGAATTGTAGAAACGTTCACGCCGCAAGGAGAGGCTCTCCGAGAGCCTCTCCTGGAGTTTGGGACGATACTTGCTGCACCTGGAGTATCCGTAACTAATTTTGATGGTCAACAACGAGTAATGCAACCAGGGGTTAACGGAAATACCGAACACGGTTTTGACACACAAACGCTTAACTCCGCGGCGCAAAGAACCGCCGAGAAGATTCACTGGGATACAAATAAGAGTTTTCACCTTCTTGAATTTGGTTTAGTTCGAAAAGCGACAACTGATGCAACCAAACCACGGAACCAATCCTTCCTGGTCGTTAACCGCTGTGGGAGAAACTGCGAAGCTGATCATGGTGTCAGCAATCAGCTTGCTTCGTATCATTCCGGTGTATACGTAATCAATGAAGCGATAGATGAAAGAATCCAACAAAAGTTTAACTCAATTGAAGAGTTTAACAGTAAACTCCTGGAACATATTTATCGCCAAAATCACGAGTTTTATCACGTGCACAACCGTCAACTTGTTCAGTCCGGCTCGTGGACTCGAATAATCCCACCAGAGGCGGTGGTGAACGGTATGCTTGATATTCTTGGTATCGATATTCGAGCTCTCGCCCGCAGTACCGCACCCCAGGATCTAGCGCTTAAAAATGCGGTTCAGGAGCTTTTCGCGACACTTTCTTCAACAGAGGTAGGTGGACAGAAGTCTGCAGACGGCACCATAACCCTTGATTACGCTCTCACACCAGTACGCGTTAAAGACACGGATGGCAACTCTACTGGGTGGACATTACTGACTTCACGTGGAGATCTATACTTCAATTCCATTACCAACTGGACCCCTGAGGATACGTTTGTTCAGCAGGAAGCATACTCTTTCAACCAGCTCCTCACTCAGGGTCACCTAGTAGTGCCTGCAACCATGGAACATAACGCCAGTCTGACTTCTCAGCGAAGAAAGGAATTCGAAGTACAAACAACTGTTGTTGAGCATCAACCTGGATCAAGAAGAACTCTGGTATTCGAGGATGGTGTCATTCAGGTACAGCTGGAGATACATTCAGAGAATGGTGTACAGAATGAAGTTATTGAATTCCAGCAAGAAACAGCTCCTCATGAGCCAGATGTCACCCTGTTAACCGGAGTTTCTACTCAAGTTTATGTGCCTGGAGATGTTACTTTTTTTCATTTTCCAGAAGTTACACTCGATTATTCAAGCACCATCAGCTTGGGTATACAAAATACGCTAGATGTTGGAAACAATAGTGTACATAACGAGCATGCTTCTAGTCCAATAGAAATCTCACAGACAACTCCTCCGCCTCCACCAACGGTTCTACTTCAAGTTACAGCAGGTTTACCACCACGGCAGCAAAAGCAACCTTCCCAGCAACAACCCGCGCAAGCGAGACCAACTGATGAGCAGCAACCGGTTTCCCAATTTCTAGTTACAAATCCTTCAGATTCACCCGCCCCTCCCTCACCCACCCTGTCAAACCGGTTACGAGTACCTGGCGGTACAATTGCTTTGGGCAGATCAAACGAACACAACATAACTCGCACTGATTCGACCAATCGTAAGGACTCACAATCACCAACCCGAACAAACTCCTCAGCACAACATCAGGCATCAACTACTTCACAAGCAGGAACCAATGAGATTGAACGAACCAAGTCAGAGAACGCGAATCAAACCGCTCCCAACACTCATTCTTCAGTAGAAACAAGTGCAGAATCAAGGAGACGTTCTAGTCAAAGCGTTCAAACTTCTGAAGGAACCGACAGTAGGAAGGCCGCTTCACAGCACACTACCCAACAGCAGGGAAGGCAGAGTTTACGATTACTATCTCCAAGAATCGACATAAAACCTTTTCATCAGGCACGAGAGCCCAAAACACAAGCAAGCGCAGTAACAAATATTCATAGAAGAAATAGTGAGAATCGTACAACACGACGACAGCCAACGCCTATCCAGCGATCTTCAGCTGGTAAACCACGTACAAGCCCAGTACAACAGGCCGTTACTAATCAATTTGTTTCCACTGAATCAATCATACCTCATGGTAATTACGCGTGGCTTTTATCCCGGGCAGGAATGCTGAGCTATCACTCACAAACTCTTACTGCACATGCTCAAACCCTATCTGCAGAAGAACAACAGCTTATCAATTCTGGATATACCCCATTTCAGATACAACAAATACTTCTCGAAAGGAGGTCAGGACGCGCGGCATGACGAAGAATCAAGTGTGCAAAGTCATCAGTAAGGAAGAGCTTGCCCGGCATCACTACTTTTTAGCCGGGTACGATATGCTCTTCTCCCGCCTCGCTAGAATCGTGGCAAAAAAAGGGGTCAATAACGCTATCATCGTAGGAGAAGAAGGAGTTGGAAAAACCGGTCTCGCCCATGGTCTCGTATATAAATACCCCAAACGCCCTTTCCTACAACTCCAGAATGATGCTCTCACCGAGATAATTTTCTCCTTCCAGCCTGAAAAAGAAGATATCACCTCTATTAAAAAAATCTTTTCTGAGCTTAACAACGCGATTCTTTTTATAGATGACATCTCCATGCTCTTTTCCAGCGAGCATGTATTCCACTATCGATTTGTAAGCCTATTTAAATCACTTCTCGACAACCCGAATATTTCAATTGTCGCGACGATAGACCAGACCAGCTTCCGCCAATTTATCGAAAAAGACACACTTTTTTCCAAGTCTTTTGAAATAATCCGTATCCATGAGCCATCAGCACCGATTGCCTCAAAAATCATCAAAGATCATTTTCGCCGTTTTGAAGAAAGCTATAACGTCCAGGTACCAGCGGATCTCGCTGACTCGCTTGTAGCTCTGTCCAACAGATATATCCAATCAAAAAAACAACCAGCCAAAGCTCTTAACATGCTTGATGAAGTCTGCGCGTATGTCATTGAACAAAGTCGAGAGCGAGTTACTTTAGGAGATATAAAAACTGTCATCTCAGAGCGAACAGGTATCCCCGTGCAGGAAGTCAACGACTCCGACCGGGAAAAACTTCAGATCCTCGAACAACTCATTGAAAATTCTATCAAGGGGCAAAGCCACGCTGTAAACCGTATTTCTCAGGTGATACGACGCTCCAGATCCGGGATTAAAGACCCACGTCGCCCCATTGGCTCGTTCCTGTTCCTCGGTCCATCAGGTGTTGGCAAGACCCATCTCGCGAAGACACTCGCGAAAGTCATTTATAACGATGAAAACGCGCTCGTACGAATAGATATGTCTGAATTTTCCGAGGCACATAATGTCCAGCGACTGCTTGGTGCTCCTCCAGGATATGTTGGGTATGAGGAAGGTGGGCAACTCACCAATCCCGTCTGGGAACGCCCCTATTCGCTCATCCTTCTTGATGAAATCGAGAAGGCTCATCCTCGAGTTTTTGACATTTTTTTACAGGTTATTGATGAAGGAAGGCTTACTGATGGGCAGGGTAAGACTATCGACTTTAACAACACGATTATCATCGCAACGAGTAATATCGGGCTTGATCTGCTTGTTGAAACCTTCGAAAAAGATAGCGAGTACATCATTTCGCCGGAATTTGTGCAAAATGAACTTATGCAAACACTTTTAGCGAATTTTCGCCCCGAATTTATTAACCGGTTCGACGAGACAATTGTATTTAAACCCCTCATCAGCTCAGATCTTTTGCATATCGCCCATCTTTCAATCCAGGAACTGAACGATCGTTTACGTGATCAGGATATTTCGATCGAAATAAATCCGGAATTACTGAATCAAATTGTAGAAAACCAGTATCATCCAAAATTTGGAGCACGTCCACTCAAACGATATATCCGTGAACAAATTGAAGATGTTATTGCGCAGGAAATAATATTTGGCAGGCTTAAGCCAGGCATGAGAGTTTCCTGGTGAACTACTATATATCCTCTATATCAAAACTTTAAATAAAACTCATTATAATATACTATCAGCATAATCTTGGAATCGAACAAAAAGAATCCCAAATCTAAAACTGTTTTATTGTTTCCTTATACACATCAGTTAGGTACTACCCATTCTCTAGTTGCAGTAGCTGATGTGCTAAAACAACGAGGTTATGACGTATTATTTGCTTGTGCGAAAGGTAGGTATAATGACTATATCAAATCTGCAGGACATGAAATAGTCCCAATTATGGATGTTGACAGTGATCTATACAAAACACATCTGAATCGGTCAAGTCTTGGCTTTCACACCCTCGAATCAATTGAATGTTTTGTTGAAGCAGAGACAAAATTAATTGAAAAATATAAACCTGTATTTGTGCTTGATATGATACGGTTGACCCTCAAATTATCAGCACATCTAACTAACACTCCTCGTGCTACTTTAATCTACACTATCCTCACAGATTATTACAATGGCGAACGCTCTATACCAGAAAGCCATTGGCTCCATGCTTTTATCCGGAACCCGGTTTCTAGTGGACTTGCACAAAAACTAACTCCTTATGCGGTTGAATATTTTTTCCAAAAATGGACTAAACCATATAACAAATTCCTGAAAGATAAAAGTACGCTTAGAATTAAATCTATGCGTCAACTATATGAAGGAGATCTTACTTTTCTCATCGATTCGAGTAAGTTTGCTCCACATACACCTTTACCACCTAATGTAACCGTAACAGGTCCCGTATTGCACACAAACGATCAATACCCACAGGAGTGGTTACAAACATTAGATCCTAGTAAAAAGATAATCTTT
>JBMCLJ010000085.1:0-5966 GCA_048615375.1 Candidatus Dojkabacteria bacterium
GAGGATCGTTGGTCCTGGCAAGTGATTCAGGGTTACTCATAGGAACAAGAACGACCTCATCAAGTCCAAGCGCGGTAAAGATATCTCTTGATCTTTCTTCAATAACAAGCTCAGGCAGCACAATCGGATCAGGAATTGTACTCGAAAGCGTTGTCGAAGGAATATTCTCATATCCAAAAATCCTCATTACATCTTCAACAACATCCGCTTCCAGCGTGACATCGGTACGCAAAAGCGGTGGAGTTACAGCAAGTTTATCTTCAGCAAGTACTTCAACCTTGTATTCGAGCCGCTGAAGTATGCTTTTCTGGGTGTCAGTATCGATTACAACCCCTCCCAGACGTTTCACTTCACCTGGTCGGAACTCAATCCTGATCGGTGTTTCAGGGTGTGGGTAGTAATCATGTATCCCTTCAATCCGCGGCGTGACATTCGGATCTGCATTTCCATACTCCAGAAGTAGCGAAGCCGCTCTGGCGAGCGCGTAATCGCATAATGATGAGGATATTTCATGCGAATGTCGTGTTCCAGCCTCTGTCCACGCGTTATGTCGCATAACTGTTTTGCGAACAGCAGAGCGATCGTAGTTAGCGCACTCCAGCAATATATCGGTTGTGCTATCGTTGATCCCCGATGAACGGTCACCGACAATGCCCGCGAGCCCTATGGCTTCACCACTTTCCGTTGCAAAAACTGTGTCGGCAGGTACTAATTTCAATTCTCCTCCATCGAATGTTATGACCTTTTCGCCTTCCCTGGCGGGGCGTAATACGAGCTGGTTGCCTCGCATGCTTTTCAGGTCAAAGGCGTGCATCGGCATCCCTGACTCAATCATAACGTAGTTAGTGATATCGACCACGTTGTTAATAGCCTCCATCCCATAATTTTTCAATCGTTCCTGCATCCATTCAGGTGAGGGACCGATTTTGACCCCACGTATCACCGTGGAGTAAAACCGTTTTACCGTATCACTGCGAACAAGTACCTCAAATCCCTGATAGTCGTGCTCAGGCATGTCAATTACCTGGGGAATATCGAATCTTCCGCCATATGCGGCGTGCGCTTCCCGGGCGATACCGAGGATGCCATAACAGTCCGCCCGGTTTCCACGGAGTTCGAGATCCACGACAGTATCCGTTTCAGTTTCTATGATTTTATCAAGCATATGCTCGATCATCGACATTTTATCGGTAAAGTCCCTTGTTTTCTCAGGGATATCTACGTATTCTTTAAGCCATTTCAGTGGTATATTCATGATTATTTCAGTTTAATTACGTTAATATAAAGTCCCGTCAAATAATTTGCGAATATCGTTGATCTCAAATCGCTGCATAACAACCCTGTCAAATCCCATGCCAAAAGCGAATCCAGAGTACACTTCAGGTTCTATACCGCATGATCGAAGCATATTCGGATGCACCATGCCGCCGCCAGAGATCTCTACCCACCCACGACGTTTACACACTGGACAGCCTTCTCCCTGACAAAATTTGCACTCAATATCAAAACCGCAACCTGGTTCAACCTGCGGGTAGTACTTCGCGCGCATACGCGTTTTTACATGAGCACCAAATGTTATTCGGGCAAATGATTCAAATGCGCCTTTTAGATCCGCCATCGTGATGTCTTTAGCGACCGCCAGACCTTCATATTGATGAAAAGCGAAGTGGTTGGTCTGATTCAAATCTTCGTACCTGAACGTCCTTCCCGGCACAACAATACGTACCGGCAGAGATTCATTTTCTAAAGCTCTCGCTTCCACTGATGAGCAATGTGATCGTAGAATAATTTCCGGGTCTTCGATCACTAAAGTATCCTGGAGAGAACGAGCTGGATGATTTTTCGGCAGATTTAATTTCTCGAATACATACTCGTCAGTCTCGATTTCCGGCCCGGCGTACACCGAGAACCCCATTTGCTTAAATATAGCATTCAATTCCCGGGCAACGACAGTGCATGGGTGTAATCTTCCCAGTCTTTGACGCTTGCCAGGAAGGGTTACATCAAATTCCTCAATCGGCATCTTATCCTTCGCCACGGTAGGTTTTCCTGCAAGACCCGTAAGTTTTTCTTCAATATACTTCCTCAACTCATTACCTTCCTGCCCTACTTCCTTTCGTTGTTCAGCGGGCAGTTCACGAATTGAGCCAAGCAGAGACATCAATTCAGATTTTTTGCCAAGATAGGTATTTCTTAATTCCGCCTGTGCTTCTTCAGTTGAGGCGGATTCATAATCGTTCTCAAACGATGCTTTTATTCGTTGTATCTTCTCATTCATGATTTCAAGTAAAGAAGTCTTTTTTTAAATCTGATCGATAAAATCAAAGTCTATCACCCGCTCCACTTCGACACCTTTTTCCTCAGCCTCTTTCTCAAGCGCGGTAGTAATAAACCAAACCGGAAATACCGCGAACAATAAAATCCCCAGCACCGCCACAATCGGCATGATCAGCACAACCATCGCGTTATATTTTGCCCTGCTAAAATTTTCCATAATACTTTAATATTTTACGTAATTAATTCTCAGTATACCCCATAAAAAGCAAAAACCCCCCAGGCTTTTACAAAACCTGAAGGGACCGAATGAATTGGGAATTAATAATTGACAATTAAAAATTCATCGGTGGTACCACCCTTGTTTCCAGCTTCGAAGTATTATTTAATAAGATTTCTTCGAAACTGAACACTTTTTTGTACCTGTTCATTTTTTGAAATTTATGGTTTGAAAGCTTTCACCGCTACGGCTTTCATCTCTTGAGGTATTAGTATAGCATATTTATTGTGAGATTTGGAAAATAGTAAATACTAATATCAGTGAAATGTTATTTGGTAACTACGAAAAAGTTATTATGCAGATATGTGTCATCATTTGCAATATTTCTGGTTAACCTTATGTTTGTGAATTTTTTTTTAATCGCTATCAGGAGTACATCTAGTAACTCGCTTTCAGCTAGAGTAATTACCGCTTGCCCACCAGCTACTAAAGTAGCATGTAAAGACTCAAAAAAAGAAGCGTCACGTAATAATTGTGGATCAATAGTCAAGACTAAAGCAACGTCTATTTTGTTTCTGAATTCATCGGTCAAACCTTGAAGAGGTGAAATAAATGCATTCTCATTTGCAATTATACCTGCTTCTATTGCTTTTTTCAGCTCATGTTCATCTGGTTCTACTGCAATAACTCGCTTTGCTCCATGCTCTTGTGGTATTGTGTAATACCTTCCATCTCTAGATCCAATATCTGCAACAAATTTGCCTTCAAAACCTATAAATCCTAAGCCTGATAAAATGCTGTCTGGTTCTAATAGCCTTTTTGTGTAATCTTTATAATGCTCATTGGGTTTCCTTCCTCTCGCACTGAAAGGATCTCTTCTCAATACAAATTCCTCTAATCCGATAGGAACTCTAGCAAAATCAACTGTTTTCTCACCAGATGCTTTACCATCTACACCTTCATCTTTAGGTAACTCATATCCAGCTATATCAGCAATAGACCTTCCAATTGTTGGGTGTTTGGTGAGCAATAGTGGTTGTGGCAAGGTATGATCCGATCCAAAATATGCGGAAGCATTATGCAAACTATCCATAATTAGATTATTATACTAGTAATTGTGTCAAACAACAAGAATGTGACTTAAAAACTTTAACTGGATTATGAGTTGCACTACCTACTCCTCTGCAAGGAACTTCCATAATGGTATCTGTCTGTGCTGGGGGAGTATGTTGTAGAACATGTCATCTGTGTTTCTCACAATGAACGTCACTTTATCGTCAAGTAACTGATATTTCTCCAGATTTTCAGGCTTGAGTTCAGTGCGGTATTTCACCTCAAATAAACCTTTTGGTGTATGGAAATCTACTTCCACGCCTTCAATGACATTGTAAAAAATCCTGGGAAGTTGCTTACTTTCTGATTTCCGAAGCAAGTGAAGAAATACAGCATTTTCAGCGAGCAAGCCAATCCTGGGTTTAAGACTTGATACCGTTAAAGCCCCGGTGTCATTGAAGTAATACTTTGGCACTGAGCTTCGAGTGATCTTATGCGACATGCCATACTTGTACACAGGAAATATTAGATACACGTCATGTAAATATTGCAGATAAAACTTCGCGGACTGATCGTTTATACCTAGATCTTTTTTAATACGAAGCGCACTCACACTGCTTGCCACTTTGTCTGAAAGGTACTCAACCAGCGTCCGGAGAAATGCCGGATTACGAAGACCATAATAGTCAATTAACTCACGGTAAACCGTACTTTCAATAGCATCCACCAGATACTGACGATCTTTTCGCAGCACATACTCCGGATACCCACCTTCCCGCAAATAGTCTTCAACAAGTTCATTATTTTTTTGCTCATCAGCACCAAGCGACTTACCAGTGAACTGCATATATTCTCTAAACGACAAAGGCAGGACATGATGAAGTTTAAACCTTCCTGTAAGCTTAGAAGTCTGGCTTGATAGGATAAGAGAGGATGAACCAGTTAGATAAAACTTAAAGGCTGCGTGGTCGTAATATAGTTTCACATCAACCTGCCATTCTTCTACCTCCTGAACTTCATCAAAAAATACATACAATTCATCATTAAACTCAAAGTTATTTGATTGCAAATAACTATCCAGCACTGCTCGTATACCAAGATTTTTCACCTCACGAGCATCGCAGGATACGAATAGTATCTTTTTTGGTGAAACACCACGTTCTAACAGCGCGTTGATTACTGATTTAAGAATTGAAGTCTTCCCAACTCTTCGAGCTCCAATAAGTATGTCAATTAACCCACCATTTGTCGTTACTAAACTTTCCAGGTAGTCTTCACGAGGAATCACACGGAATACATATTCTTTCTCCCACCAGGGATTGAGCTGAATTAACAGATTTTCAAGTTCTTCAGGCATTTCAAGCCTATACTATCACATCATACTCGGAGTTCAAATACATTCGCATCATAATCGGAGGTCGATTAGGCTTTTCGGCATTGAAGTTACTCCCTACTCTACAGTCACAGATTTTGCCAGGTTTCTTGGCTGGTCGACATTGCAGCCCCGCAGGACTGCTGTGTGGTATGCCAGAATCTGCAGAGGAACGACAGTGAGAAGTGGAGTTAAGAGCGGCTCGGTTTCCGGGATGTAGAGCACATGATCGGCTATTGAACTCACTTCTTCATCTCCTTGCGTCGCGATCGCTATAATATTTCCTTTTCTCGCTTTTACCTCCTGCATATTACTCATGTTTTTTTCGTAGTAGAGGTCTTTTGGCGTGATGAATACTACTGGCATGATTTCATCGATGAGCGCTATTGGTCCGTGCTTCATCTCACCTGATGGATAACCCTCAGCGTGAATATAAGAAATTTCTTTCAGCTTCAAAGCTCCCTCCAGCGCGACAGGAAAATTGTATCCCCGCCCCATAAATAGATAGCTGGCAGCATCTTTGTACTTCGCGGCGATTTCATAGATAGCAGCATCAAGCTTTACTGCAGTTTCCACTAACTCAGGAATTCTCGAAATCTCAGTGAGCAGCCTGATAAACTGCTCATCTGTCACACTCTCGTGCAGTTTCCCCAGACGTAAGGCAATCATAGCAAGAGTAGATATCTGGGTGGTAAAGGCTTTTGTCGAAGCGACGCCGATTTCCGGTCCAGCGTGTGTATATACTCCCGCGACTGTTTCACGGGCGATTGATGAACCAACCACATTGCAGATCCCAAGTACAAGTGCGCCTTTTGACTTCGCGAGACGAATCGCTTCAAGCGTATCCGCTGTTTCACCACTCTGGCTCACCGCGAATACAACATCCCCTTCGTTAATAATCGGATTTCTATACCGGTATTCAGAGGCGTAGTCGACTTCCACTGGAATGTTCGCGAGACTTTCTATGAGATATTTTCCGATGAGTGAAGCGTGCCAGCTTGTCCCGCAGGCAAGGATGACAATACGTTTTGCAGATTTTAATTGCAC
>JBMCLJ010000086.1:0-5900 GCA_048615375.1 Candidatus Dojkabacteria bacterium
AAACAATAATGTACTTCCGAAGCTGCTGCAATCCAGGCAAAAGGTTACCCGCCGCAGGATGATGCTGAAGGTCAAAGATGGTATGCGACTTCCAGTAAGCATCACGCTTTCCCCGATCAAAGAAGTCAGCGGTTACGACAGGGAAGGTAATAGACTTACTGGGATGGTAATAGTATTTAATGATATTTCCGAATATTTAAGCAGTGAAGAAAAGCTCTATCAGAATGAAGAAAAATATCGTAAGCTGGTAGAGCTGTCGCCTGATATAATCGCCATCCACTCACGTGGTAAGCTGCTTTTTGCAAATAAAGCTGCCAGGGATACATTTGGCATTACCAGTACTATGATTAAAAATGGTGTGCATATTGTGGATATTATCCCGGAGGAAAAGAACGCGGATGTAGCAAAGGAAGCCCAGAGAACAAAAGGAAATGCTCTTTTTTTGCCCAAAAAAAAGATGGAAGAAGTCGAAGTGAAGCTGCATAACAACAAAACAGTGGCTCTTGAAGTATCCGGAGTGCCAATTACTTATAATAACAAACCCGCGGTACAGATTTTCGCGCGTAATATTACCTCCCGGAAAGCCTACGAAAAAACAATTCATGAGCTGGCCTATTTTGATCAGCTTACCGGGCTGTCCAACAGGATTATGTTCCGTTCCAATCTGGAGCAGATTATGAACGCGAGACGCGAAGTGTCTTTTGGTCTGGTGTTTATTGACCTTGACGATTTTAAGCGAATTAACGATACGCTTGGGCATAGCATTGGGGATAATCTGCTGCAGCTGGTTTCTATGCGATTGCTTGAGCTTGTTGGTGATGGTGATTTACTCAGCAGGTTTGGGGGAGATGAATTTGTACTTGTCGTTGAGAATGTAAGCTCAGAGAAAAAGCTGCGGTCTTTTGTGGAGAAGATAAACCAGGTTATTTCCCAGCCCTACGAGATCTTAAATTACGAAATATTTTTAAACGCGAGTATCGGAGTAGCAGTGTATCCAGAAGACAGTAAAAATCTGGACAAACTGATTATGTTCGCAGAAATAGCGATGTACCAGGCGAAGAAACAAGCCGGTGGTGGTTATATGTTATATACGAAAGAGATTAATGTGCGGTCTCTGGAGCGTTTGCAACTCGAGGGTGCTTTACGCAGATCAATAAAAAAGTCTGAGTTCGAACTCCATTATCAGCCCAAGCTTTCTCTAAAAAACAACCAGGTTGTGGGTATGGAAGCTCTGGTGCGCTGGAAGAGGCCAGGGTACCCGATGATGTCACCGAATACGTTTATTCCAATTGCTGAGGATATGGGATTGATTCCCAAAATTGACGAATGGGTAGTGTATGAGGCATGCCGTCAAAACAAGGCCTGGCAGGATGAAGGACGTAAGCCTTTACGAGTAGCGGTAAACCTGTCTCTATTTGATTTTAAAGTCAACCTGGTGTCTTTTATTCGTAATGCATTACGGGAGACTAAAATGGATCCGCAGTATCTTGAGCTTGAATTAACCGAAAGTCTGATGATGGAAAATTATAATAGTATTATTGGAGTTTTGTATCAGCTGAAAGACTTAGGAGTTAATGTAACTATCGATGATTTTGGGACTGGTTATTCATCTCTGTCTCGACTTCAGAAACTTCCTATTGATATTCTTAAAATTGACAAGTCATTTGTGACCAATATTCCACGCGAACCTGATCAGCTGGCGATTGTTTCGGCAATTATCGGGATTTCTAAAAGTTTAAAATTACAAATTATCGCGGAAGGAGTAGAGGAGCCGGAACAGTTTTCATTGCTAAAAAGATACGGTTGTGACGAGATCCAGGGGTTCTATGTTAGCCCCCCCGTAGCAAAAGAGCAGTTTTTTGAAGCGATCAGGAAATATCTGTAAGTATCCGACTACTGTGCGGTTTTGATCAATTGTCTCATGATATTGTATTCTCTCCAGTAGTACTCCTTTTCATCAATCTTTGCCAGGTAAGTTTTAACCCATGCTTCCAATAACTCTCTTTCTTCTGTGGAAAGCTCCATACTTTCGTCATTGAGTACTTCTACAGCCACAAGGATGCCATCAGCTGAATACACATCATTCTGGTATTTCGCGTGCCCGGTTCTGCTTGAGAACAACTCCGAACTTTCCCCGTTGAGAGGTATGGTGTATGTTGGATCGTATACTTCTATCGCGTCACGTTGTGCCAGCTCATAATTAATTTTGTTTACAAGGTAATCGTTCGGTAATGCAGTCTGTATCGCGAAAAATAATGTAGTGATTCCAAATGCAACATAAAACAGTTTATTATGCTTGCGTACCAGCAGTCCGGAGAATACCATGGCTACGAGTATTCCAAGCAGAGGCAGGAATGTATGTGCAAGGAAGCGTTTATTTGTGAACCCATAAGTGCTTTCGTAAAGCCATAAACGTTGGTGCGCGGAAAATATCAGGAACAGCGTACTGAGCAAGAGTATACCTGCATTGATGTAGAAGAATATTCGCACAGCCTGGTTCCCTTTTTTATATGATTTATATGGGCTGGCGATATAATATATGAGACCTGCATTAATGATCGCAACAAGTATTAATTCCCAGAACCTGGAAACAGCCAGTTGAGAAAAAGAATCCAGGTCTCGAAGCTCAAGCAGTTCCCTTGGCTGGCTAAAGTCGTATACCAGCTCGAAATACACGAATGGAATAAGAAAGATATTGAGGATACATATCGTGAGAATCAGTACAAAGAATACATACTTTTTTAGTTCTCGTGAAGCTTTAATGTCTTGCCCGCTTATTTTGTCGGCGTAGTCAAATACTGATTTGAAGGCCAATACTTCAGTCAGCAGGAATAGAAATAAAAAACCTGCAATGAAAATTCGGGCAATAGTAGTCCTCAGTGAAAAATCAAATAAAAAGATACTGTCAATTAACCCGGCGTATTCGGTATTAGCACTTCTTAATAAAAGAACCGCTATAAGAATTACCGGAAAACCAATAACCAGGAATAGGCCTGTCAGCTTCAGCACGGGATACAATTTTTTCATAGAAGATTTTGAGGTGTGGCGTGCAGCTCTGGCAGATTGTGCTTGATTCATTAATTTTGGGATAAAGTCAAAGAAACCAGCGAGCTTTCCAACCAGATAAAACATGGTTCCAATGACATACCGTGTTATGAAGTTTTTCTTGAATATATCCGTTGCCAGATTGAGATTAATGAGTGGGAAGAGTACGAGGAGGAATAGTACAGGAAGCCATGGATTCTGCGTAGAGAAAATAAAGCTGAAGCTGAGTACACTATAAGAAAGGATGAGAAGGATAGTGGTGAGATTGAGATGTATCTTCGGAAATGACCTTGTTATAACGATAAGATCCCCAACCAGAACAAGTAAAAACCACAACGTGAGTCCTAGTGAAGGAGCTCCTGTAGCCGGGATAAATAAAAACGCCGCCAGCAATCCTCCAGTTAGTGAAAAGGCGAGCGTGTACCTGATATAGTTTCTGATATTAATTGTAGTATCCATAATTGGTTGACGTAATATAATTAGCTTTTAATGTCACGGGGGGTACATCAATCTTTATTACCGAATGTTGAATATACCGGTTATATCTCATTCTGTGGCAAAATATTTACAATTTCGGGAAAAGCCTATAAAATACCTACCATGCAAACTAAAAGCAAATTATCTAAACTATTTACACTTTGCATTGCCCTAACCACAATATTTACCTTATCCAGTGCCTACATCATGGCTGGACCAGCGCCAACGGGAGAACAGGTCGTTGATGAAGCTACTCCGCCTACTCAGGGGGATAGTGATGACCAGGATTCTGATGGAGATTCGGGAAATAACGGAGATAACGGAGATAACGGAGATAACGGTAATGGGAATGAAGGTTCCGGTGACCAGGACGGACAACTGGGAAATCTACCCGAAGAATACCAGCAGGAAGGTTCAGAAACCACTGATTTATCCCAGGTTGATGACCTCAGTTCTGTAGAGAATTTTACACTGGATATTCCAGGTAAAAATAAAGTAGTCTTTAACGAACCGGTAGATCTCTCTGCTGATGATATCTTTGACAGAATTAATGATGGTGTAAACATTGATGAAACAGGTAAGGTAGAAATTGACAGCGAGTTACTCCCTGAACTTAATAAACCAGCGTCTATTACCATGCGTGGTATTGACCTGGAATCTCCAGAGATAATTAAAGACCGTGAAGAGGAAGCAAATGTTTCCAACTTGAATTACGACAGGGATAGTCAGATTCTCACATTTGATGTAGAAGGCTTTTCGACGTACGAAGCTGTTGAGGATGCGGAGGCTGCTATTGAAGAAGCTCGACAGGAAGCAGAGGAAGACAATAACGGCATTGCCTGGTGGTTATGGATGTTACTGGGCTGTCTTGTATTGATTATTATACTTATTGTAGCGCTGTTGCTTATCAGAAAACCAAAAAAGGATAAGGAAGAAGTAGAAGTCAAGGAAGAGAAAAAGGAGGAGAAGAAAGAGGAGAAAGACGATAAGAAACAAGGGAAGAAGGAGAAAAAACAGGACAAGGAGAAAAAATAAATTCGTTACAACCATAACGGCATCGTAGGGACGCATGTAGGGACGCAAGATTTTGCGTCCCTACTGGGGATTGATTACAGGTTTACTAATTCTCCGATTCCAACGCGTACGCTGGGTCCCATGGTGGTTTTGATATGAATTGATTTTATATCATTCAACAGTCCTGGAGAGGTTTCTTTAATTGCACCTATCAATGTTTTCATGTTTGCCATGACATTGTCTGAACCCTGACCAGTCTTGCCGACCACTGTGTTTATCACTCCGGATTTGTCTTCTTTAAAGTTTTTCTTACCGGCTTTAAATTCTTTTACGGTACCTGCAATATCGGTGGTAACAGTGCCGGTTTTTGGATTAGGCATTAAGCCCTTTGTTCCCAGCTGCTTGCCGAGACGGGCAATCTTTGGCATGACTGATGGTGTGGCAACTGCTACATCAAAGTCAAACCAGTTTTCATTCTGGATTTTTTCTATGAATTCTTCCAGCCCCGCGTAGTCAGCTCCTGCATCTGTTGCTGCTTTTGCTTCTTCTCCCTCAGCGAATACAAGTACCTTGACGCTTTGTCCGAACTGATGAGGATACGTAACAGCAACTTTATACGGCTGCGGGTTTTTATTTGAACGGGATACAGCGATTTTCAGTTCAACTGCCTGGTCGAACTTATACGGATTGTTTGAGCATGCTGCTTCAACATAGGATTGGAGATCTGTGGTTTTCCCGACCGTATCCGCGATTTTTTTATAGTTTTTCGATCGTTTCATGATTACAATATCGTGAATTATTTAGTGTACTGGTTATTTAACTTCAAGTCCCATGTTTTTCGCGGTACCTTCGATGATTTTCTCAGCGCCTTCGATAGTGAGCGCGTTAAGATCCTGCATCTTTTTTTCCGCGATTTCCCGAACCTGATCTTTAGTCACGGTACCAACTTTGTTTTTGTTTGGAATACCTGATCCTTTCTGGATCTTCGCAGCTTTTTTTAGAAGCTCAGAAGCCGGAGGGGTCTTTAATATAAATGTGTAAGAACGATCTTCGTACACGGTAATTATCGCGGGAATTACCATATCACCCATTTGCGCGGTTTGATCATTAAAATCCTTGCAAAACTGGCCAATATTGATACCCGTTGCTCCAAGAGCCGGTCCAATCGGCGGTGCCGGATTGGCCTTGCCCGCTGGGGCTTGTATCTTTACAACTGCTTTGACTTTTTTTGCCATAACGAGGGATTATACCTTTAAGTTAGTGGAAAAGTAAAATGTTCAACAATTTAAGTAGAGTTTGATGTTTACATTTCTTTAATCAATCCGATCTCAAATCCCCGGGCGGAGCGCTAGCGGAGTCCGTGG
>JBMCLJ010000087.1:0-5882 GCA_048615375.1 Candidatus Dojkabacteria bacterium
AGCAGAATTCTACAGGCCGAACCTTCTTTACTTATATTTTTCATTGTACAAGACTGTCGATTGCACTTAATGAAAAACATGGTACAATACGTGGAGTTTCAGGATCCGTGGTGTAGTGGTCTAACATGCTTCCCTGTCACGGAAGAGATCGAGGGTTCGAATCCCTTCGGATCCGCCACTTTAGATAGTGTATCGTGCAGGATTGATAAGCAGTACACTGGTAAGATATAATTTTATATGGCTAATTTAAAATCTTCGAAAAAAGATATACGAAGAACGAAAAGAAGAACTGAACGAAATAAACCATTCCTCAGGAATACTAAGATGATGCCGAAAAAGATTTTGAAGCTTGCAGCAGGCGGCAATAAAGAAGAAGCTCAGAAACTACTACCTGAAGCATACAAAGCAGTTGATAAAGCTGCAAAGAGAAACCTTATCCATAAAAACGCTGCCGCCAGAAAAAAATCCCAACTAGCAAAAGCTGTAGCTCAGGAAGTATAAAAAAGAAAACGTTATGAATATTCATATCGGCATTGATGAGGCGGGAAAAGGCTCGTGGGCAGGTTCAGTGTATGCGGCAATTGTTATTCTTGATGAATCACAGCGTAGCATGCTTCATGTACAAGGAGTTACTGACTCCAAGAAACTCTCAGTGAAACAAAGGAAAACTTTATATTCATGTATTATTGAACATAGCCTGTTTAGTTGTATCCATGCACTTGACGTTGACATAATTGACAAGGTGGGAATATATGAAGCAACTCAGCTGGTCATCCAGGAACTATGTAGTAAAGTACCTTCAGAGTATCTCACAGAGCATTTTTGTATAGACGGCACATTTCCAAAGCTCATAATTTCTGATCCCAGCGGGAATATATTGAAACATACATGTGTAGTCCAGGGGGATATAACTCACACAGCTATCTCCGCAGCATCGATATTAGCGAAGGTTGCTAGAGATAACTACATGGAGGATACTCTACATAAAAAGTATCCTGAATATCAATTTCATAAACATAAAGGATATGGGACAAAGTTGCACCGGCAGCTCCTGGGGCAGCACGGTGCATGTCCCGAACACAGAATGAGCTTTAAGCCGGTTGCACAGCTTTCTCCGCTTCTTTCAAAATGAAGTTGCATTCCGTATCAAGATCTATATCCAGGTGAAGTAATCTTCGTGAATCAGGATCCCAGTTGAGTTCAAGAATTTTATCCGCAACAGCGTTTTCCAGAGTGGATCTAATGACACGATTTATTTCCCTCGCTCCATAGTCCTCAGAGTATCCGGTGTCGACTATATAGTTTACAATTTTTTCTTCAAGAGCATTTTTAAGCACTACATTACTTTCCGCTTTCAACCGTTTCACAAACTTTGACACATGCAATTTTGCTATTTCAAAGATATTTTCCCGGTTGAGTTCACGAAACACAATAATATCATCAATTCTGTTGATAAACTCAGGCTGCAAATACTCTTTTAATTCTTCAATGATACGCTCTTCTGCTTCGACAACTTTCTGATCTACAGGATTTGAGTCATCAGCTTCAACTGTTCCAAGATAAATACCAACATTACTGTCTTTACGTAGAAGTTCAGCTCCGACATTTGACGTCATGATGATAATCGTATTTTTAAAATTTACCCCCCTGCCTTTGCCGTCTGTTAACCGACCTTCATCCATTATCTGAAGGAGAATATTGAGTACTTCCGGACTTGCTTTCTCGATTTCATCGAAGAGAATAACAGAGAAAGGATTTCTTCGTACCCTGTCACTCAGCTGACCACCCTGGTCAAATCCGACGTATCCTGGAGGAGCTCCTATTAATTTCGATACACTGTGCGACTCCATCAGCTCACTCATATCAACCTGGATCAGGTTTTCTTTCTTCCCAAACAAGGATTTCGCAAGCTGTTTCGCCAGCTCAGTCTTACCTACTCCAGTAGGTCCAACAAATAAATACGAAGCAAGTGGACGATCAAATCCTGAAAGCCCTGCTTTCGTCCGTTTAATGCTGTTAGCTACCAGGCTGCACGCGTAGTCCTGACCGATGACATTCGTACGCAAATCTTTCTCAAGTTTTTTTACAAGCTGAAGAGAATTTTCCTCCAAAGAACTGATAGGAATCTTAGTCCAGTTATGTATAACTGACTTGATATGCTTCTCAGAAATGGTCTTCGCAGCCGAATTCCAGCTTTTCTTCATCTTCTTCTCCAGCTTTGAAAGATTCTTCATAATCTGCTTTTCTTCATCAAGGAACACTGACGCTTCTTCAATCCGCTTATCCTGTAATGCAGCATTCTTTTTCGTAATAACCCGCCGTAGCTCATCAAGTTCTTCCTTAAATTCAGGGGTAATCTGAACCCGTTCGAGTTTATTTCTCGCACACGCTTCATCAATAACGTCTATTGCCTTGTCAGGAAGATATCTCTCAGTAATAAATCTGTTTGACAATTTGATCGCGGTTTTTATCGCATTATCCGTAATCTTCACGTTATGAAACATCTCATACACCGGCTTTAACTGGCGTAGAACCTGATATGTGCTGTCTTCTGAGAGCTCATCTACATCTATCGGCTGAAATCTCCTCTGTAACGCGGGATCCTCATCAAAATGTTTTCTGTATTCATCAATTGTTGTCGCACCAATACAGTGCAAAATTCCTCGTGCTAATGCTGGTTTTAGAATATTGCCGATATCAAGCGAGTTATTGGATGTCGCACCTGCTCCGAGCATGGTATGAATTTCATCAATGAACAGGATTACATTTCCTCTGGTCTCGATTTCGTTGATCATATCGAGAATTTTCTGCTCAACATCTCCCCGAAGTTGAGAGCCGGCAACAATTGCCGCGATATCGATTGACCATATTTCATAGTTTGCAAGAATTGGTGAGACCATTCCATCAGCAATTTTCTGTGCAAGCCCTTCAACTATCGCAGTCTTACCCACACCAGCATCTCCAAGAAGAATCGGGTTATTCTTTGATCTTCGTGAAAGAACTTGCATGACCCGTTCAATTTCGCTCTCGCGACCGATGACAGGATCAAGTTTACCAAGCTTTGCTTCCTCAGTGAGGTTACGTCCAAGTGATTCGAATATACTGTTACTTCCCTGTTGGGACTGTAGTGCTCCGGGAGCACGAGACTGTAAATCAGGCTTTTGTGGTCCTGGTCGGGCTGGCGGAAGCTGATTACCAGTCTGCTGGGAGCCAGGGAGCTGATCAAGTTGTTGGAATTCAGGATATTGCACAAATCCTTCAAGTTCTTTTTTGATTTTATCGAAATCTATACCAAGCTTACTTAGTTCTTTTACGAACGGGTTATTTCTGACTTCCAGCAAACCCAGTAGAAGGTGCTCAGTGCCGACATAATTATGACCGGAATTAATTGCGATATCAAATGCTTTTTCAAAGACATTTCTAATATCGTTGCTTAAAACCACTTCGGTAACATCTGTCCCTTGTGGCTCATTCACAGTATCGGCCAGGAAGGTTTTACCGTTAAGGAGTTCTTCTTCAATACTTTTAATGGTACCTTCAGGATCCAGACCCAGCTTGGAGAGCACTTTGGAACCCACACCTTCCTGCACACTCAGAATACCAATAAAAAGGTGCTCAAGGGTCATTTCCGGAGACTTCAACTTCACGCAGGTTCTGTTTGCAAAATGGACTGCTTGTATTGCGTTTTTAGAAAACTTGTTCATAATTTACGTTTAGATTATACAACATATGTATTTTTTTTCTAGCACTCTATACCGATGTCTGCCAAACACTCATTTGTTCTCTCCGGATATTAAGTAGAAGTAGGTTTACATAGTATCGTCTTTAAATACTTCAGGGTAAATACTCCGCGTCACCTCATCGATTTCATGGCGAAGTTGTGGAAAAGGAACACCTTCCCGTGCGGGGACATCCTCAAAAAACCAGAAATTTCTTTCCGCATGGCCATAGCCGAATGTTGGTGGCATTCCGTATTCCAGCATTTCCACAAAATCAATATCAAGCATTTGTGCCTCATCATCCCCTGCCTCCCGAAGCTGCTGTTGCTCCATAAATCTTTCCAGCTGATCAAGCGGATCGTTTAACTCGGAAAACGCGTTTCCAAGCTCAGAACCAGCAATGATTGGATGGAAACGTTCTGTGAGATCTGCTTGTTCAGGGCTGGACTTGGCAAGTGGCGAGAGAAACTTCGGCTCATGCACCATAAATGCTGGCCCGGCAATTGTTGCACGAATTAACTTCCAAAGTTTATCAATCCCACGATTTATGTTTAGGTATGGATCAATCTTGACCTTATTTTTGTGGAGAACAGTCTTGATTTCATCCAGATTTGTAGAAAATATATCAATATTAAAACGCTCCTTGATACTCTCAGTATAGTCGATAATCTCCCATTTCTTGCTTAAATCGACCTCGAACCCCTTTATGTGAAACTTCAGCGTGCCGTACACCTGCTTGTATACATATCGGAACAGTTCTTTTGTAAATGCCATTCCATCCTGATAATTAGCGTATGCCCAATAGTATTCCATCGCGATATGTTCGGGTAAATGTTCGTCAGAAACTCCTTCATTTCGAAACCTCGGCCCAATTTCATACACTTTATGGTATCCCCCTCCTATTAATCTCTTGAGATACAGCTCCTGAGAAATTCGTAAGTAAAAATCAGTAGTAATCGCGTCCATATGGGTCACAAATGGCTTCGCGTCAGCACCTCCAGTTACCGATTCCAGTACGGGAATATTCATTTCAATAAATCCATTCTGCTTAAAAAACTCCCGGTGCGCTTCCCAGAATTTAGCCCGACGTAAAAATCTCTGGAACACCTCTTCATTCATATTTGTATCCAGATATCTTCGTCGCAACCTTGTCTCTTTATCTTTCAGACCATCCCAGGAGCTTGGCATTGGACGCAATGACTTTGTCAGCAAGCGAATCTTCGTTACCTCAACAGACACCTCACCGCGCTTCGTCCTGGTGACTGTTCCATGCCCTTCGACAAAATCCCCACTATCAAGCAAGTGAAGCTCTTCAAAGCCAATTTCACTTTGAGCGTGATCAGGCTGGTTGAGTGTATCAGCCTTTATATAAAGCTGAATCTTTCCCGTCTGATCTTTCAAATCTATAAAAGCCAGCTTACCGTGCTCGCGTACTGCCAGCGCTCTTCCAGCAACAACCACCTCTTTGCCCTCCAGCTCTTCAAACCGGTCATGAATCTCCTGGTTGTTATTATTTCTAAATGACTTGGCTGGATACGGGTCCACTCCCAGATCTCTCAGCTTCTGTAATTTTTCTATACGCGCATCGCGCAATTCACGTAAAGTTGCCATAAAATATTCCTGTAATTATAAATGAAATAATAGTAATTAAAACATCGTACTGAAATCTGGAATACTCACCGTTTCCAGACAAAGTTTCTAAACATGTAAAGTAAAAAGGATACCTGGCTTTAACCAGATATCTTTTCCTGAACTGGGCTGCTGTTGGTATTACACTTCATACATCTCCCTATCATAGCAAAGAATCTCAAGTCTTAACTCATCAAGAGCAAGTTGAAGTTCTGGAGATGCTTCCGGAACTTCCAGTCGCAAAACAGTCATTCCATCCTCTCCCCTCAATTCTGAAAGATTAAAACATTTAAGTTTAACCTCTTCAGCTAAATACTCAGGCAGGCTGTAAATGATCCCGTTAATTATCTCATCCAGTTTTGAGCCGCTTAGTGTTTCAGTATATCTTTCCAGATCTTCTCTGGTTACAACTATTTGTGTCATAGCATTATTGCACTTACCTACTTGCTAAACATATACTTCCGCGAAGTGCTATATACGAGACCGTTGATTAACCCCTGTTCCTGGAGCCGGTGCTGTTATCAAGCAGTATTT
>JBMCLJ010000088.1:0-5741 GCA_048615375.1 Candidatus Dojkabacteria bacterium
TCATAATCTGGACGTGCATTCTAACCTGGATTTAAATAAGAAAAAATATGTCAGGGGAATAATAACTGCTGCAGGAGAGGATTTAATTATTTCTCCAGTGACTAAAACTCCCTGTGTCGCTTACTGGTATGACCTCTACCTGGATAATGGCGAAACGAATGTACCATGTTATTTTGGTTTTGGCTTTGTCCCGTATCAGATTAGTGGAAAGGAGTATGTTCAATTTCCACTTTCTAAGAATAAACGCCCTACTATTGGAATGGAAATGCAGCATTATGGGTATCTGTCACAACCGTACTTCAAAACTTTACTGGAATATACCAGATCTGTTCCTATACAGAAGCTTACTATACACAGGAAAAAACAAAATAACCACAACGGAATTAAGTTGAAAGAAAAAGATAACTACTCTCTTGTACCGAAGATCATAATCGAATTATTGAAAACCAGATATTCGTTACAACCAGGAACATATAATTATTGCAACTATGAGCTACAAGATCTTCGTAGTGGCAAACTTCATGAAAACATACTCCTTCCTGGCGAAGAAGTATCAATTGTGCAATTGTGAAACTCAGGTAGACTTACATCTCTGTACTGGATACAATCACATTATGCAATTAACAACAGGTAAGACCGCAAATGACTATAATTACCTTCATATCCAGAAGGAAAGTCCAATATCTCTTATTCTTTTTCTTGTGAAAAATGGATCACGATTTGAAAATGAGAAAAATAATGGAATTTCTCACTTTCTTGAGCATATGATGTTCAAACCTACTAAAAACCGGGCAACAAGTAAAATCATTTCAACGGAAATTGAAAGCATCGGTGGCGTATCAAACGCGTTCACTGGCACAGAATACACGGGCTACTACATTCAGGTACTTCAAGAGAATTTTGACAAAGCGTATGAGATTCTCGCCGATCTTCTTCAGAACGGCGTTCTTGAAGAGCGGGATATTGAGATAGAAAAAGGAGTTGTTACGGAAGAGATACGAATGTATAAAGACTCACCATCGGATATGGTAGGCTGGTACGCGCAGGAAAATGTTTTTCCCGATATGCAATTAGGCAGACCAATTACCGGGACAGAAGAGACTGTCGCTTCAATCACCCGGGATGATTTACGGAATTTTATCAGTTCACATTATCTGCAGGATGATTTTCTTGTGGTAAGTGTGGGAGACTTTGACGAAAGCAGAGTGATAACAAGCACAGAAACATTTCTCCGCCCTCGACCACGCGGGAAGCTGGAGTATGAGCCTGCAAAGTTTTCCCCGAACGAGAAGATTAACTATCATGAACGAGCTGACGCGAACCAGGCGCATACAATCATTTCCTTTCCCGGAGTCCATCTCACTGATGAAAAAAAATATGAGTATATGTTAACTGAAGCTGTGCTTGGGGATGGTATGGGTTCAATTCTTTTTGATCTCTTACGCGAACAGCTTGGTGTCGCGTACTATGTATACGCCTCGAATAGCAAATATATGGATACAGGAATCTTTGAAATAGGATTTGGGGCAAATTTTGACAAAACAAAGCAGACTGTGGATCTAATCTTCAAGGAATTGAAAAAACTCCAGGAGACTCCAATATCTGATGATGAGCTTAATCGCGCGAAAAACCTACTCTACTCGATTTTTGCAATGCAACAGGAGAGTGTAGGTTATCTTGGGAGAAAGTATGGTATGGACTATCTGATGAAAGGTGAGATAGAAACTATAGACGAAGTCAGGGAAAAGATTTTCAGCATTTCTGCGAATGATATACTTACTACAGCACAACATGTCTTTAATGACCAGTACAATATCACCTACATCGCCAATAAGAAGCTACTCTAAACCGGGTCAAGTTTTTGAACGAATTTATAACGTAGTCAAGCAGATACCAAAGGGTAGTGTTGTAACCTACGGAGAAATTGCTGGAAAAGCTGGTATAAGAAACCCCCGTATTGTTGGCTTTGCTTTGCACAATAACCCCGACCCGAAGTCAACCCCATGCCACCGGGTAGTCAAAAAGGATGGCTCACTCGCAGAAGGATTCGCTTTTGGAGGCAAGGCAGCACAACGAAGATTACTTGAGAGTGAGGGAGTAAAATTTGTGGGAGAAAAAGTACTGCATTTGAAAATTATCACTTACCCACTATAATAGTAATATGACAAAATACGAACAAATCAAAGAAGATTTAAAATCCGCTATGAAATCCGGTGAAAAAGATAAAACCGGTGTTTTACGTTTCTTACTGGCAGATATTAAAAATGAAGCGGTAAACAGCAACGCAGATAGAGAAAATATACCTGACGACGTCACCATGAAAGTCCTGGAAAAGGCAGCGAAGAGCCGTAAAGACGCTATTACAGTCTACGACCAGCAAGGAAGAACAGATTTAGCAGAACCGGAACGTAAGGAGCTCCAGATCCTTCAATCCTATCTTCCGGCACAACTCAGTGACGCGGAGCTGCAGAACATTGTGCAAAAAGTAAAAGCCGAAAACCCCTCCATGCAGGGAATGGCACTCATGGGTAAAATCATGCCCCTCGTCAAAGGCAAAGCTGATCCTGACAGGATTAAATCGCTGTTGTAAATTTTCATTCCTTAAGCTTGAATTGCTTCAGCGATCGTTTTAACCTGTCCACTTCTTCATCCGAAGTCTCTGAATCGTAGAACATGGTTACTGCCGCCCTGGTATCAGGAGCTTCGGAAATGTATTTCGCTTCATAGTAACCTGTTCCCTGCTCCAATGGCATAGATAATCCAAATGTACACTCTGACTCACCATGCCCGCCACTAAAATCAGTAAACTCTAAAGTAAGTTCTACTTGTACTGCAGGTAAAGCTTCCAGGTCGTTTTTGATTTCATCAGCAATTGTCTCACACTCTTTCGGCCAAAACGCCATTCCTTTAAGACTGGAAGGTTCGACGGTTCTGATAGAATTCTTACCACCATTCAGATTGGTCTCCTGACTTTCTGAGGTAAGCTCTCCCTGTAATTCCGTCACATCTCCATAATTCTCGGGGTAGTAAAAGACATACGTATCATTCTCAACACTTTTAAGCCCCTCTACTTCTTTATATGACAGGTAGAATACACCACCCACGACTGATCCACACACGCATAAAGACAGGAGAAAAAAAGAGGCAAGTACAATAATTAACGTTTTCTTTGACTTTTTTTGAGGTTTCGCACTAATGGTAGAATTATTTTGAACTTCCTGTGTTTTCTGAGAAGGCTGTGAGGTCGACCCAGTCTGTGTATCCTGCATACATATTTTTAAATCATTTATGCCAGGAATGCAAGGGATGGTCGGGTATACTAAAAGGTGCTTTAAAACAGTTTGTTATGTTCACGCACCTACCACACCTCTTCATTATCAACTGAGTCAATAACAGAACTCTCAAATACTCTTCTACGCCTTACCACCATGAACGACACAGCTACAAATCCCCCACCAACGATTATGGGAATATACGCAATACTCGGGATGCCTGACTTTGGAAGTTGCGTAGAATAAGGCGTTGGAGTTAAAGTAACAGTATAATTGTCTGCTGCCGGTGGGTTAGTGGACGATGGGTTTTGACTCGGCGTGAGGCTTGTTTGAGCTAGTGGTAGATTGGTAGCTGTCGAGGCTGGCGGGGAAGTTGCAGATGGTGAAGGTTTTGTGGGAGAGGATGTTGCAGAAGATTGCTCATAGGGATCATCTGTAGGTTCCACCTCATCTTTAGTAACGTACACTACACATTTCTCCTGACTGCGGGTCATCCCTCCTAAAAAGGCATTGAGCTGCAGACTTTCTACCGGAGCATTATTATTACTTTTATCAACAATGCCATTAAAAAGCTGGTCATAAGATACTGTAAACTTGAATACACGGCGTGGTGTGCCATTATCATCACCCGTTACCTGCGATAGACCTGTTCCTTCCGCGGTAAGAGGGGTTGCTCCGGAGACGGTCTTTACTGGTGATAGTTTTGCTCCGCGGGGTATTCCGTTTGTATCTTTGTTATTTAAGTTATAAAACGCGATACCGGCAGAATTATTTATCGGATTATCTACGGTACCGACAAGATTTACGTTCTCTCCAGGACGAAGCGTATAATTTTTGGAGGAGTTTTCAAATGAGAGATCGACACATTCCGGACCAGCAGTGGTTAACTGTACACGGGTAAAACTTCCTGGAGGCAAAGATAACCCCATACCCTGCGAAAGAGGAACTGTATATGAAGAGCTTTCAACTTTCCGTGAATCAAGGACTGATGTAGTAGTGGCGAATTCTCCAAACTCATAATCCGGCGATGCTGCAAGTACCTTAACTTTTGCAGATCGATAAGCACTCAGCTTACCTTTATCAGTAAAATTCAAACTCACTTTTTGCTCAGATAAAGAAGAATTAGAGAGATACACATAAGTATCTCCATTTGTTGCTAGAGCACCAACACCCTTAATCATATCGACTTTTTCACCACCTTTTAAACATTTTATATCGTTACAAGCAGGGCTATCCGGAGCAGTAAATATTGGAGATGCTGGTATACTAACATCGTAATATTTAGCACCTTGTAGTGCAGAAGTATGCTCAAAAATCTTTCCATGAATATTCGGTTCTTTATTTTTCTCAAAAATTGCACATGCATGATTATCAGCTAACAGACTGTGGTATGAACCTGCGAGAGCATTTGCACGTACCATGCTCATAATCATATTATAAGTATTGAATCCATGGTCAAAAGAATTCTGCCAACCTCCACTATCAGCTTTCCAGCACATAATATTCCACTCTGTTATTGCTATTGGTTTGTTATACTGTTTTTTCAGCCTATCAAAAATTTTTTCATACATATTTGATGATGTATACGCAGAGATTCCAGTATAACCACCTCCTCCTGCGAGATGTACCGCAAATGGATAGAGATGATCAGAAACAGAATCAAAACAGTTTACGCCACTACACTTCTCATTAATAACTCCCTGCAGAGCTTTTATCCACTGGGCTTCTTTGCTTGTGGTATCCTGTGCGAGGTTCTGATTATTACCGCTTGAAGGGAAGCCTACTATTGCTATATGTATTGATGGATCCTCAGCTTTCATTACTCTGGCAAATTCTACGGCAACTTGCGCGTATTCATTCGGATCCCAATATCCCCATGGCTCATTACCAAGTTCATAATGCTTGATTTCTCCTTTAAATTTCTTTACTAGATCCCGTGCGCATCCTGAAGTAAGATCTCTTTATTCTTTGCTTTATCAGGCGTACCTGGATAGAGTGAGAACCACCCGCACGGACTCGGGACGTCATGATGAATCTCTATATTTACAGTATAATAAAGGATTCCGTTAATTTGGTTTGCCATAGTGACGGCATCGTCTATAGGCAATACATTTTCGCGAGACTCACCATCTTGTTTTTTCAGGTTCATAGTACTGTCACGCCAGTTCATACCTGGTGCACCACATCCTGCAGGATAACGTATTTTCCGAATCCCTGCCGAGTTTAACATATCCGTCGAAACAAGATTATTGTCTATCGAAGGGGTTGCTGCATCAACAGTCCCTCCCATGCCATTCACTCCCCAGATATACGGAGATATTGCGTGACCTTCCGAGGAGTTTTTTACCTCTACCTCCACCACATTACTTTTAGTCTCAGATGTAGCTTCACTACGAACATCGGTATCTTTCTCAAGCAGCTGAGAATTAATTGTAATTATACTAAGAATGATTAGAAAAAATAAGAGAG
>JBMCLJ010000089.1:0-5505 GCA_048615375.1 Candidatus Dojkabacteria bacterium
ACCAGCTTGTAGACGAGATCCTGGAGCACCACCTGCCAGGCCTTATCTATCCTCATATGCACCGTTTCCTTTCCAGCTTTACCGAACACTATAACTTCATTATTGTCAGCTCAGGCTCAGGTGACTACCATCGCCGGAAATTCGCCGCGATGTTCCAGGGACTTCCTGCCCTGCCACAGATAATTGTACATGTTGAGAACATGGACAAGGGGCTTGTCTTCAAGGAACTCATTGCGCGATACGGATTTGATACGAAAGTGATGTATGTGTTTGATGATAATGTACGTGAACTGGAGAGTATTTACACTGAGATTAAACTTCCTCCTCACTTACTCCGTGTCATGCAGCCCGGCGGAAGGTACAATGACAAAGAATCTAAACTCGCGGCGATAGAGGAGATAAATTTTATAACCCACCCGGATCGGGAAATGCGTATCCGCTCCTAAAAAGCGACAGGTGCGCCCGGGGCGTTGAGATTGGATTGATTAATCATTTAATCTTGCCTGGGTCTAATTCCCCGCAGCTTGCTGCGTAATCAAGTTGTTATACGATACCCCGTCTGCTTGCAGCGGGGTAGTTCATTTGAGATAGCCTGTGTTCTTCTCTTCTACTTGCATTACGCATTGCATCTGCGATCTGTTTTCTATCGATATCAATTTTATGGGCAGCACTTCCTGCTAGATGAAGACCTCCTCCAAGTAGTTGTGCACCGGCTCCAGCTCCTGAAGCCGCAATACTTAATGCGGTTGCTCCTCCACGTCGTGCTGTTGTTGCTGCTCCCCGGGCTATTTGATGAGCAATGATTAAACCCGGATATGTTGTATTTTTTGTCGTTAATGGTCCTACTCTTTCACCTAAATTTGTCCATCTTTTTTTTCGTGCCGAGGGTTTTGCTGGAACTTGAGGTTGCATCATAGGGTCTGGGCCTTGTGATTTTGCTGAAACTGCTGTCGCACCAGGTGTACTATCTTCTCCTGTATGGGGCGGAGGAGTTTTAGGCCTGGTCGGGCCATCTGTGTTATGGGGTTCAGGAAGAATCAGATTATCTAGTGTAGTTCCCGGAGTATCTGACCTTACTATATCTATACCTCCATCATCAGTAGTTATGGGCGTACTAACTTCTTGATTTTTTCGTACGTCAGTAGAATTAGAGCCACAAGATACTTCTGTTCCAGTATCTTCTTCTCCCTGTCCAGTACCAGTAACAGCATCGGCAGTCATTTCTATCACAGGGGTTACGGATGGGATTTCTGCCTTTTGCAACTTCTCAGCAAGAAGTAGTCCAATTTCAGATGCCTTACCTGCGCGTTGAATTATATAGGTTAGTATTTTGTTGTCGCCATCTGGGTGTACACCTGTCTCCAAAAGTTTTTTCTCCGCAGCTATTAGTTGTTGTAGTGCTCGCGTATATTTACTATTGTGATCCTTTGATAATACATCTCGCGTTTGATTTATTCGCTCTTCTAACTGTTGGATTGAATGTTGTATTCTGTCTAATGCAGTGAATTTATCAATTAACATTATTACATTTTTATCTACTTGGGCTGGTGATACGTTTTTCTCACCCAGGCCTAATACGTGTGCAACGTTGTCAATAGTTTGATGGCAAATATCGTATCCTGCATTATGCTCATTGCTCTTTTCATGCAAATCGGCCAGAAATTTATCAATCCGCTTAAGTTTTTCTTCTTTAGTCCCGTCTCGAGTACCAAAATGCCATTGCATTCCGCTTTTGAGGTATTGAAAAAAGCTTCTTCTCGCTGCTAAATCATGACGTTCTCGTACAAGTTTTGCCACGCCCTGATTTGTTAAATCTGGTACCCTAATAACCTCTGGATTGCCATTTCTTGTGATTGCACTTAGATACGGGTTAATACGCTGCGTGACTGGTTCCACCCCTGGGCTGTTTTTTCCAGTACGAGGAGAAAATGTAGCTTCGGACATGTTTATTCTATTTTGTGCTAGAGCACTTCCTAGGGGATTACTTGCATTTTTTCCAGACCTCACAGTATGCGCTGTACGGTGGTGTGCTTGAATTACTTGTTGTGCTTCGCTGTGGGTAGCTATTGCTCTGAGAGCATCCTCCATATGAGTAAGTGGTATTCTACCTCTGTTCAGAGCTATTTCTAATTCTTCTTGTGCTCGATGGGCATTTGATTCTGCTCTTGTAGATACTCTCCACTTTTGTCTTTGTTTATGCCTTCGTGTTGGTTTTCCATTTATTGCTTCTTTCTCGAGGGCTTTTTGCACTGTATTTGCTTGGTCAATAAGTTTTCTGGCTTGTGGTTCTGCCAATTTATCAGAAACATAACCTACAGCACTTTCAACAGCCTTGCCACCTGCGCGAGTAGATGCTCCTATGGCTACCTCAAGAGTACACCCCAGAAGCTTTGCAGTTTTTATAAGCACCCACCCGACCAGGGGTGCACCAATCGACCACGAAGTGCCTAATATATATGTAGCTATATCACCTGTTATTGCCCCAACTTCTACAGCATAGGCAATTATTTGTTCCGCTTTTGCCTGCATTTCCTGTCTCTCTTTTTCTTTTTGTTCAGGGATTGTGATATTGCGGTGGATATAATCAGTTATTTTTTTATTGATATCACTGGCGAAAATTGAGGCGTTAACAGATGAATTGGAAAGATTATCAAGGAATTGAACAAGCTGCACGAAAGCTTCGCCATCACCATTTTTAAGTTGTTCAAGAGATTTTTCTGTCCAGTCGTGTATGTTTCTGTGTGCGTCCTGCCGAGCATATTGATTATCAGAATTAATCAGGCCAATTAGAATCCAGTTCATAAATGATCCGTCATCAATACTATGTGTTGCACCATCACTATTTATATTGGGGCATGAGTCGGCTATGTACTGTGCAGTTTGAACCAAGAATGGCAGTAGGTTTTTACCAAACATCCGCCCTAGTTGTTTATTTTCAGACAGGTCGTTTACCCTGTTCTGTAAATATGCCGGTAAATTTTGAAAAGCTACATTCTGTTGTGTAGCGCGTAAGCGTGTGCTTGCACCTACCATGTCAGTAAACCCGTCTATAGCCGTGTATGTATCCATTACTTGTTGTATGGCTTGAGGGAGTGTAGTACCAGGTTGAGTAGCGATTATACCGTTTATATGCGATAAAAATGTATCTCGTTCTTGTCCGGCTAAAGATTTTATGAAGGCGATCTGAGTATCATCAAGACTGTCCCGTATTGACCTACGACTTCTCTCTGGTGCGGGAGCGGTGGCTGCCTGCGCATTACCGTGTACAGGATGTGTATTGACTGCACATGCGGGAGACGCAGAAGCAGGTTGTGTTTGTCGACGGGTTGCACGTTGCGCCCTCTGGGTTAAACTGGTACTATGTGCATGTATATACTCATCAGCAGGTGCTGCAACTGGCTCGTCATCACGTACTGGTACTTCTCCGCCTCCTGCTGCAGTGCCAGGAGGTGCCGCTGGAGGTTGGGGAGGTTCTGGTGGTTCGTCGTTATTTTCTTTGCTTTCTTCCTTAAGTGCATCTTGAGATTTTTTTCTTAATTCGATTAGCAAATGTGTGATTTTTTTTCTTATCTCATCGTTATTTCCAGCTTGTACAGAAAGTCCCCACATTTTAGCGAAAGCTTTATTGAAGCCTGCTATTTTGCGCTGCAAATGCAGAGTATAGTATGTAAAATGTGTTTCATCAAATTCGTTAAAAAGAGGGTTATTATAGTCCTCGAAATCCTCTTTATTCACAAGATTAAGAAGCGCTACAATATTTTCTCTCTGTTTTTTTGTCATACTAATGTATTGAATATCGCTCAAATGAGAAATATCTTTCATTAATAGTTTTAGAAACTCATATATATTCTTATTTCTTTCAATGATAGTCTCTGGTGTTTTCTCTTTCATAGAAGAAACCTTTTTTTCTATATCTCCGATCTTACGTGCTCGTTCGAATTCTATGTGAATACTACATAATTGTGTTAATAAATCTTCGGATGTATCATCATGTTCTTTCATAGATGTTGCAAAAACAGATTTAATCCTATCCCATTGAGCTAAAACTCCATGCTCATTTTCTTTTATAGGACTACCACTATTTTTAAGAGACTCTACTCTAATTGCATGCAAAATTGATTCTAATGTACTTAAAGACTTAGCAAAATTACGACTGTCAACCCAGCCGACCACATATGGTAGGCGAAATTCAATAATATCACCGGACTTGAATTTAATCGGAATAGAAAAACTATGCAGGCCATCATATTGGAATGTAGATTTTCTCCCGGTGGCGCTCATCATTCTTTCTGCGCCAGTGGCATTTTGATCTATACCAAACATACTAGAAGCTTGTACGACAAGATGTGCATACATTAAATTACTTAGTTGTTTTGTAGGTTCGGGAATACCAGAAGCATTGATATGCAATAAACTATTAGGTGTTAAAATACCAAAGGTTTCAAGATCATGCATGACACTATATAAGTCTTGTGCGCCTGCACTTACACCGGTCTGTATTTCTCTTCCTATAGGTCCTTCTACTGCTACTCCTAACCCTAGGTCTTGTAGTTTATCTATAGCTGTAATAGCTTCAGGTACTCCAAGATTAACATTACTGTGATACTCAAGTTCGATTTCAACTCCCAAATGAATAGGGCTAGGTGGCTTCGTTCTTCTTCTTTCTGCTCGTTTTAAAGCATCATCTTTACTTATATTATTTTGCACCATGTAACGGACGGTCCTTGATTTTATAGGATCTAAAGTATCATCTTGTCTAATTGGTGAGGGTTTAATTGGCCTAAACTGCTCCATTATTTGCTTTTGTACATCATTGCTAGCTTCTGTATAGGTAGGGTGCTTTACTACTGTTCTTAGAAATGCATTTCTATGTTTATTCTGTGATACTAAACGTGCATCAGCATGTGTATTAGATCTGGGAGAATCCTTTGCAGCTTCAACAATTGCTTCAGTAATTTTTCCGAATTCAACCATATTCTGTGATACTAAACGTGCATCAGCATGTGTATTAGATCTGGGAGAATCCTTTGCAGCTTCAACAATTGCTTCAGTAATTTTTCCGAATTCAACCATATTAAGCGTAAAAAAAGTTATTTAATATCTATTTTTTCGTAAAAAAATTAGAACACCTATAATTATACTACACTATAGATTAAACGTCAACACTTTCCCATTTGGTACGACACTGACTTTATGTATTTTGTAACTCTTCAGGAATCTCCATTCTCAAAACATGAGTCTCGTTTGTAATCTGGTTTAAAAGCACAGCATCTCTGGTTCTCTTCATTTTTTTTATAAGTCGCTTGATTGATAATCCTGTCTTGAGTTCCAGGTGTTTGGATATAGCCAGAGCGATAAAACAAATAAGTATGTGAGCTTCTATTGAGGTCTTGATAAAATGGAATACGGGACGTATTTGTAAATCAGATTTGCTTATAGACAAACCTACACAAAAATACTGTACTCAAACTTTTTCGTAAGCAGAATCCTGCAAGCTCTGTCTAC
>JBMCLJ010000090.1:0-5345 GCA_048615375.1 Candidatus Dojkabacteria bacterium
GGCAGCATTTTTTCACATCGCCGGTAGTCCCCCTGTAACCGCCAGAAACGCATTTATAATTATCACTCAAGCCATCGGAGCACTTACTAGAGGAGCATCTGGGAAGCTCAGAGCTCTGATCTCCACCAGCGGGTGGAAGATCTGTTGGTGTAACCTCACCGCCACCAGGCCGCATACACTTTCCTCCCACGCATATCAAACCCTGAGCACATGACAAAGTACTATTATCACAGGGACAATCAGCAGGCTGAAAAGTTCCGCCACACTCCTCACCCAAAGGAGCGGGCTCTCTGTCAAGAGTACAAACTTTATTGCTTCCACAGGTCAATCCATCACAACAGTCACTTTTACTTGTGCAACTTTGTCCGTTATCCTTACACGATGGATTTGTGTCGCCAGGTGATGGACACTTATACACATTATTGCATTCAGGAGCTCTGTCAATTTTCCCTGCTTCATTATCTCCGCAGGTTGCTCCACATTTTGGAGTGCCAGTTTCATCATATAGCGATCTTTGTTCGCTCATTCCGTAAGCATATCCATTATGTACAACGCCTGCTTTTCTTTCGCTATCCAGTACACAAAAACACATCATCCCAGAACTAATATTTGTTTTCGTACACCCACCACGTATCTCTGCTTCAACACACTCTGAGCTGTTTACAGGAAATCTACACTGATATCCACTCAGCCATCCATCCTCACCTACCTCTCTATTATTTTGATCGACTAGCTGGTTTGATGGACTCACACAATTACCTTGTGAACCGCAAACTTTATCTGAATATCCTTCACCGATTTTTTGTCCGTTTACTGTCTCATAGCATACGTTGTTGGTATCCTGAACACACCACTGCTCAGAAGTATTCGATCTTTGAGGTGCAGGTTGTGGAGCGCCGCCTCCACCATTTGGCGCGCCCTGAGCTGGTACTCCGTGATAGTTTTTCCCACTGCTTATCGCATTAACACATGCTTCACCATTACCGCATAGACCGGTGCACCATTTATGTGTGCCGAGGCTCCCACTTGCGTTATTGCATGATGTTGCGACGCCGTCGGCAGTACATTTGTAATGATTGCCTCCGTCTTTACCATCGCACTGATTTCCCCCATCACTCGCGTTTCCTCTTGGTTCCTGCGCTCCAGGATTACATTTTACTTCGTAACCGGGACATTTATTTCCTTCAGTTCTTTTAGCCGCTTCGTCTATCGCGTGATTACGAGCCTTACATGGATCTGCTTCGTTATTTTTCATATAGTTGTCAAACTCTTGATGAAGTATGAAGCAAGCTTGTTCCTGAGTAAAAGCTGTTGACTCTCCACAATTACCTTCATTTCTAAGGTTTTGAATGGCTTCCTGCCAGTTACACGCATCACCTGCCGCAGCGCAGTTCCTTTCCGCTTCGTCAGCTTCTTTACATTTCGCATCATCTCTCTTTCCGTCAATCTTAGGCGCTGCATCGCTATTAGAACCTGGTTTTGAATCACCACCTACTTCACTGCAGGACTTCGCTCCTTCACAGACATCTCCTTTACAGATTCCTGAGGTAACCCAGTCACTATCATTTGGATCATCACCATTACAATCCGAGCCACATATCGCTCCTTCATTCACACCTTTAGCACATCCAAACTGTTCTTCTGCCTGTGCTTCGGGAGCCAATTTTGACAGTAACGAACTGTTCTGTGTTGGCAGAGATGAATTCACTTGAGCGTACTCGTTTTCTATCTCTTTAAACGCGAATGTTGGTACTGGTGCGTATTCCTTATCGTACACATCATAAAAATAACTTTCACTATTACTCTTCGCGATTACTTTTACCTTGACAGGCACAAGTTCATCATCCTTCCAGTATTCACCATGAGCTAATGTCCGTAAATTCGCCAGGTCTGCAGAATAAGTACCATTCTCTGCAGTATAAGTAACTATTGAAGCTGAACGACTGCCGTCAGCCTGTTCTGCGTATACTTCAATAAGAATATTTGGCTGGGGATCCCCCTCTTGATTGACTACTTCTCCGTAGATAGGCTCTGGCGAAGGTATATCTTCACTAACTTCCGGAGTCTTTAAAGTGTATAACTCTTCGTCAAAAGTACTGTTAAAACTCGTTCTTACTTTATACCAGTATTGGGTTTCTGGTTCGAGACCTCGAGCAACAAGTACATGAGAGTTACGAGCTGATGGTTCGTCCGTCAGAGAATTGCGTAAATAATCTCTCTCGTCCTGAAACAAACGTGCATTTTTAAACTCTGGATTATCAGCAACCACAAGTTCAGTCGCTGCCTTCCAGTCGGTAAATGCACTTACTGTAAACCCATTAGGGGATACAGTAGACGCCATAACCTGCTCAGGAACAGTCTTGGATTTTACAAGTAACATACCACCGACGCTCCCTACGAGAAGCATCGTAGCTGCGATAATAATTAACAATTTAAGATTTTTGCCTTGAAACAACGGCTTTAGCTTACCCAGGTATTGTTGTACTTTTTGTTTGTCCATAGTAGTATTTCAGAATAAGTTGTTATGTGATGTGTGTCAACATGCAGCGTTACTCGTTTAAAACTTTATTTTCGAAGGAAATTTCACTTTTATGCAGGTAATATACCCAAATGGCTAACATAACCAGAATCAAACTAAGGAAAGCAATCACCTCAACACCTATACTTGAAGTGGGCAAATCGTTGCCCGGCGCGGGCTGGTTCACAGTACCACTTTGCTGAATTGTAAAGGTATATGGTTTTTCAATCGGGCTTCCACTAAGATCAGTTCCACGTAAGGTAATAGTATAGGTTCCCGGCGCCAGGTTGGTAGGGACTTTATAGTCCCATTGTCCATTCTCGTCTACTTGTATCTGTTCTTCAATCATTGTTTCTCAATTTCAATGGTTATCGTCGAGTTTGGTTTAAACCCTTCACCTGCAAACTCAGGCCGCAACTCTTTGATCACCTCCCCGTTTTTAATGTTAATATAGAGAATTTGAAATGGCGCAGTGTCTTTTGGAGTTGCGTCCAACACTACAGCGTCTTCTTCACGAAGTTCATCTATTGTCATCGATTCCAATTTTGCAATATTCTTTAATGTGCCACCAATAAAAGATATTTCTAAAACATCGCTATCCAGTACATCATACTTCTCGCTGGGATTTTCTATGTCCCTCAGTGAGGACAGTTCCAGTACTCCATTTCCCTGAAGGTCAGAGGTAACCGCAATCTTTGTAGATTTATCTTTAACTTCTGCTACTAAAACCTGGTCAATATAATTCCCCGACTTTTTAAAGCTGACAGGAACAGAATCAATTGAGGGAACCTCACTTACCGCTACTTTTTCGAAAGATACTTTTTCTTTCCAGGGGCTTTCATTATTTATAAGTGTGATTTCATACTTTGTTCCCGCAGGATTAGTAGTATCCGTAATCTCGACAAAATGTGTTCGAAGCGAGCGCGCAAGCTTTGAGTTTGAACGTTTATCAAATGCAACAGAACTTGCTCCTCCGTTGATAGAATATCTGACATAGGAATTTGTCGGGACATTAGTTTCCCATACTACTGCGAATGTTCCATCCAGAATATTTACAATTTCAACGTTACTAACTGTAATGGATGTTTGTGTTGGGGCTGTAGTACCGGTCGGAGCGGGAGTCGTGTTTGTACCAGTAGGACTTGTTGCAGGAACTCTCGTAGTCGACACAACAAACTTTGTCGCTTCTGCTGTTGAATCAGCAATTTTACCTGTCTCAAGGACTATCTCTGTAGATGATTCAATCTCTGGACTCAGTTCACGAGCTATTACAACTCCATCTTTATCTATTATCTCTACTTGAAGCAAATAGTTCGCGAAATTACTTACTTTTTCGCCTGAACCAGTTCGAAAGTTACCCGCGTCCATCGTCCAGGTTCCGTTATCAAGAATAACTGAACCAAGCATAGTAGCGTCAACTTTTTTACCACTCCCTTTCTCTATGAGGAATGCTCGAATAAGTGAGTCAGCGCTGGAAGACTCAGTACTGCCATATAGATTTATTGGCTCAGTGGATATTACCTTAGAAGTTTTAAACTCCTGCGCAGTAGTTTCCTTTCCATTGGAAATTATCTTAAAATAATAAGTCGACTCCGGCTCAAGGCCTCGTAAAACCACAACATGTGATAAACCTTCGTACTCTGCTCCACGAATATCAAATCCTTCACTAGTAAGATTTTCAGCATTAGCACCATACATTACCGATCCAGTTGCGGGGATGTCAGTTGTCCAGGCAACATCAAAGGAGTTACTCAGTGGATTGTATATCTGAATATTCTTTGGAGGTGCTTCGGTACTCGCGTCTGACCGCAAATCTCTCACGTAATTGAACGCAAAGTACGCAATTGGCACAAGAAGAATAAGGGCAACGAAAATTAAAATATAAAAAAGCTTTCGATTCTTTGGGCTCATAAATAATTACTGTACTCATAGTAATTAATTTTATGTAAGTTGCATAGATCCTATAGATAGGCTATCTCTCTGATAATGAATTATCTATGTACTCTATATCGTCATCTACAATCTGCACCCAGATTTTTCCGCTTCTGAAAATAAATTCTGAGCCATCCGGGTTATAATATTTTGTTTTTTGACTAAAACTGTCTTTCTTCCAGGTCACTGGAAATACACTACCATTCATCATAATCCAGCCATCCCCTGTACCAATCACATTGTGTACCCAATGCCCCTTGAAATTTCCAGTTGGATAACTTTTCACTTGTTGAAATATAATTGTATCTGCTTCTAGCTGTTTTCCCTCATTGTCATTATACGGCGTACCGTTGTAGTTATGTCGTTTATATGTCGCCTTTGACTCATCATATTTCCAGTTGACTCCGTATGTCACTTCATACGCACCGAAATCAACTGTAAAGTCCTGTACTGCACGTCCTAATGAAGTTGATACAGGGGAAACCTGAAGTTCTTCCAGGGTGTTAGGGTCAAGCAGCCTATTCTTTTCCAAGTCACTTTCAGACACTCCGAATTTCCAGGATTCGACTTCACTGATCGGATTATTGTACATGTCGGGATAGCGTTCCTGTCCTAACTCCCATAAATGCTCAGTAGTTGAATAGGCACAGTGCTCCCTGCTTTTCGTCCTTGCGCAGGCAGAATCCCGCATCAGACCTCCTTTTGTCAACCCCAGAGACTTCACTTTATTACTATAAATTGCTGATAACGCGTTTACATTTGTCGCTCCCGTTGCATATCCTTCATGGAAAAAAAGTGGATCTCCGTAATCACCAAGCAAGTCTACATGGAACTTTCTAGCACTTCGTACCGACATTACACGATCTGTTGAATCCTGCGACCAGTATATCGGCAT
>JBMCLJ010000091.1:0-5309 GCA_048615375.1 Candidatus Dojkabacteria bacterium
TCGATTTTTTTATTCTCGTCAACACCAAGAGCTACCAGATCTGAAGAAATAGAAATAATTTTCCGGCGGGTTGAAGCTTCACGGATTATCTTCGCGTAATACTCTACATTGGTAGTTAATGGAAGTATCGCGACCAGTTCAGAAATATATTTTAATCCGCCTACTTTTTTCAGGAGATTTTGCCTGGTCAGGTGTGCTTTTACCGTGACAATATCTACCGCTGTCGCGTTCTCAAAGAGCTCAAGACACGCGCTGTATATAATCTGATGCGCCGGGTCGTAGAAGTCGTCAGCGTTCAGCATTTCCGCGGCTTTAATCAGCGCTTCCTTATCAAGAAGTATTGATGAAAGGACACCCCGTTCCGCTTCGAGGTCATAGGGAGGTTTAATTGAATCACTCATAGTTTATGCAAAGTAATAAAACTCTGTAGTTTCTATTCTGCCCAGCTCTTCTTCAGTAGCTTTCCAGTTTTTTTCCAGGGGATTTATTGTGGTTAACGCTTTAAAATCTTCAAGAATTTTACTGTCGGATGAATAAATGATTGCGACATTTGGAGACAGTTTCTGGAGAAGTTCGTACGCTTCCTTTGGAGCAATAGCATCTGTACCGTCACCTACCTGAAGTATAATAATCTGGGCATCGTCAAAAAAGTCATCCGGGACAGCTTTTTTCGCGTGAATGCCAGTGATAATACCGGTTGTGATATTTTCAAGATGCACTGCGTACAGAACCGTCTCTTCGCCAATTGCTTTTTTGCCATAGACAAAAATATCTTTAGCTTCAAACTCTCCCGCACTCTTCATAACATGCTCGCCTTCTGTTTCACTATCCGGATTTGTAAAGAGCACGACATCTTCCTGAATTGTTTTTACCGGATTAACTACGACTGATGCGCCAGTATTTTTTATAACATATGTACCTGGTGATTTTTGTTGGATTTGCATAATTTATAATACCAGAAAAAGTCAATACTTGCAGAGTTTTCCACATTATGTAAAATCCATATATACTCTTCTCGCAAGGAGAGAGTTATTCGGGCGGCAGCGAATTCTAGAATACAACTTTTACGGAGTAATTACACGGTGTGACAGGACTACCAGTTTATGTGCAGTATCTGGTATATTCCCGGAGCTTAGTTACAAACTCAACATGACAGAGAAAGAAATCCAGACAACAATACTTGAAAATATTCAAACCAGGGTAAGTCCCCAGGTATACCAGGCGTATTTCTCAGACATTCAGGTATTCAGCGTAGATGATAGTATGGTGACTATTGCCTGCAAAAACGCGTTTACGAAACAGACTATAGAAAATCGCTTTTATAACACCCTCTTAAAAATTGTCAGAGACACGCTGAGTATGGGAGCAGTTGAGTTACAGTTTGTTATTAAGTCAATCTCCAGCACGGCACATGAAAGCGCAAAACCTAATCTTTTTTCTGGAAAGCGCATGCCTTCCGGGCAAACATCAACTACTTCTCGTTCATTGCAAGGGCAACCATCTGAACAGACCCCCACCAGACCCGATACTTTTCTCAATACAAAATATGTCTTTGATTCGTTTATTGTTGGTACGCATAACCAGCTGGCGCATGCTGCAGCCATTGCTATCGCGGATAGCCCTGGTACAGCGTACAACCCGTTTTTTATCTATGGTGGTGTGGGTCTGGGCAAAACTCACCTCATGCAGGCAATCGGGAATAAAGTATTAAGTGATAATCCGTCAGGTAAGGTCTTGTACTGCACGACCGAAACGTTCCTGAATGAGATGATCAGCAGTATCCGTAATCAGAAAACTTCGTCTTTCCGGGATAAGTACCGGGCAATGGACGTACTTATTCTCGATGACGTGCAGTTTTTGTCAAATAAGGTCGCATTACAGGAAGAGTTTTTTAATACCTTCAATACACTGTACCAGGCTGGGAAACAGATTGTTATCGCGTCAGATCGTCCTCCTGGTGAAATCTCTCACCTTGAAGAACGAATCAGGTCTCGCTTTGAAGGCGGTCTGGTAGCTGATATCCAAAGCCCTGACTATGAAACCAGGGTGGCCATACTTCAACGAAAGCTCCAGGATCGCAATGACTTCCTGCCAGACGCGCTCATTGATGCTATCGCGGAAAATATGGATTCAAACATTCGTGAACTGGAAGGGGCGCTCCTTAAGGTTCTGATACACTATAAAACTTCCGGCAATCTCACCGCTCCTGATGTGCAGGTAATTCTTGGTACCAAGATCCGGGAAAAACGCAGAAAAATTAACCCGCTGGATATTATGAAGATTGTCTGTGAGGAGCTGGAAGTGGAACTGAAGGATGTGAAAAGTCAGAAAAGAAATTATGATATCGCGTATGCCCGGCAGATTTGCATGTATTTGCTGAAGGATATGCTTAACCTGCAACTGGTAAAAATCGCGAAGCATGTTGGTAGAAAAGACCACACCACAGTCATGCACGGTATTTCGAAAATCGAAGAATTGCTGAAATCAGACCTGGATACTTCAAGGCTGGTTTCAAATTTGAAAGCGAAAATCGGGTAAAACGCTATTATTTTACCCTGATTTCAAAGATTTCTATAGTATCAACCGGCTTTTCAGACTGACCTTGCGCGTATTTATAGTCCTCGTCAATTTCCAGATTGCCGATTTTCTCCAGCACATCTTCACCACGTACGATACCGCCAATATTCGCGAATCGGCCATTGAGAAAGCTATAGTTGCTTTCTTCCTTACCAAGTACAATGAAGATTTCTGTTGATTCAGTATTAGGACCTGAGCTCGCGAATGCGAGAGCACCGTAGGCAAATTTTCTACTTTTCAGATCCTTGTTGGAAGTATACCCTTCTTCTTCGATTCCCGTACGCTCTTCTTCTGAAAGATCGAAATTGTCGAGATTCACCTCGGTATCAATAGTTTCGTCACCAAGAGCGATTTTGCTTGCGTATGGTTCAGGCACATTATCAATGCCAGTAGTCCGCACCTGGTAGTCCTGTATACCTCCCTGTACAACAAAGTTTCTCACCACCCGATAAAATTCGAGACCATCGTAGAATTGTTTTTCATTCGCGAGTTTCTCCAGATGTTCGACAGTTTTAGGAGCCGCATCAGGATATAGTTCGAATACCATTACTCCAAAATTCGTAGAAATACACGCGTAATTCTCGCTATGTTCTTCAAGAACAGCTGAGCATGCAGGCACATCCTTCGTCCTCCAGTATAAAAATCCGCCAATCAGGCCAAGTGTTACTACAGCGGTCACCGCGTACATAATTATGTTTTTCCGAGACATGGGGTATTATAGATGAGTGATTGGGTTTTTGGAAGTAAAAGTCTTGTACAATGAAAATATAAGTGGAATGCCAATGTCAACTGAACGACCTTCGACTTTGAGTCATTCAGTTGACGTATCGGGGCTTGACAATAAATTTTCCTGACACTACCCTATAAAGGAACTAATATTATGATGAAACGTAGCAAACGCGTCATTGTTAAACCCTCAGTCACCCGGGAAGCCATTTGGGGTGTTGGAGATGCTAATTACTGGTCCTGGTGGAATGAAATTGAGCGCTCCGCGAGACGAAGCCTTACGAAATTGTCTGGGTAACTGATGGTACCGAGACGTATATTCACTATATTGAGGACTTCGTAACCGGCATACGTTCATTTACCATCGAGGCAAATCAATCGGCGCAGATCCAACGCATTGTTGCGCAACTTCAACCTATCATTTACGCTGAAAATGATATATTGCGTATCCTGGAGCATGCTTCAACGTCAGAAGAGTATATCCAGGCATTGTACTATATTGGAGTCACTGCACCACAAGAATTTAATGCTGATGTTTTTCAAGTGCTCAACGAGGGGCTTACGCATTCCGACCCGGCCATCCGTGAAGCAGCCCTGGGGCAGTAAGCTATGTCGATTGGGTTGAAATCAGAACAATCGTGAAAGACATGAGTGAGTCAGATCCGGATGCAAACGTTCGGAAAACGGCAGAAACCCTGCTCACCAGCTTATGATCAATATTCATAGATACTGGATGAAGTTTCTGGCAGGAATCTTCGTCACAACGTGCCTATACTCGAACCACTAACATCCGTTAGAATGGAGGCAGGACTGGTTCGTGGACAGACTGGCGAATACCTATCGCGCTGAAGGACATTGGTGTACCACGAAGCAAACTGACTCAGGTATTCTTTCTTAGTGTGAAAGAGCCTGGGGGAGTAAATAAATTGCAGTATCGAACAATGCCCTGGAACCTTACCCGCCACTCGATCCCGCTCTCTTTCATTTTTTCATTCAGATCTAGTCCTTTGTTGAAGAAGAGTTCGTTGATTTTTGATTGTTTGTTTTTCGGATATTTTCATGTTAATTCACAAGTCTTTTAAAATTCTCCCCGGACCTTTCAAAAATTCTATACATATCAATCAAAGATTGTCTTAAAATAACAATTCTTTCAGCCTGGCTTTTTCCCATTTTTAAATACTCAGCATTAAGAGTCTCAAGTCTATACCTTTCGCTTTCTTCTTTCTTAAGCCTTTGGAACTCCTTGATAATATACAATTTTATTTCTGCACTGATCCAGCTGGCAAACTCAAAAGCGATATCTCGATGGGCGAACGTGCCGCCTCCATATCAGCCTGATTTAGAAATAATTCCTTTTGCACTAGTCTTCTCAATCCATTTTAGAGAAGTCAGAACAAATGCATTTGAACCAGATTCATTTTTAAAGGTATCGAATTCGACACGGTTAAAATCTGGATTATAAAGACTCTCCCAAATGCCTAAAAATTCAACAGTCGCCCTTGTCTTCATCCAGTTCTGAATCACAAAACGTGGATCATCTAAATTTTTTAATTTTGCAATATCCGTAAGTGAGATGAAGTCATTTTCATCATTTCTGGAAATAACTATCCCTATCTTTTGATTTTTAATACTAATCTGTTTCATGCAATTTCTTTTTTAACAAATTATCAGTTTCTTTGTCTAGTTCCTGTAATTCTTTCAAAATCTCTCACATCTCCTTCAATAACCCTCTGATATATTTCCCCTCCTCCAATCTTCAGATTTCTTTCATGTCTTAATTTCTTAAAATATAAAATCGTGGATTTAATTTCCGAATTTGATTCAATCAACTTTTTATACTCTTCAAGCTTTTTGAAATGTTCTTTATCAAAGATATCTTTAAACCAAATATCAACTTTCCAGCCATCTCTTGCATCTCTTGCTGATTGGAAGCAATAACCGTACATTCTATTTCCTGACTTTCCCATTTAGTACGACACTGACTTTATATATTTTGTAACTCTTCG
>JBMCLJ010000092.1:0-5301 GCA_048615375.1 Candidatus Dojkabacteria bacterium
AGTTCAGACATTGTGTCACGAAAATTTCTCATCGAGGTATAGGTGGCCAGAACATACACTTTTTTAAGCCCAAGGTATTCAATTGCCTTCACAGCCTCATCCAGCGACTCAAATGTTTTTCGTACGGACATACCTTCATACGAGACCCTCAAGGTCATATCCCAACGTCGATCTCCCGCGCAAAAAACATTTTCAAAACCCAACTGTTTCAGGACATTGAAGTCACAGTCCCAGATCCAGGACACATCCCGGCCATCTGCTATCTTATCATTCAGGATAAATAAAATTGCTTCTTTTTGTGGCGCAGGTGTAAGAAGATGGAGATTGAGATTCATACCTGCAGGATTTTTCACCAAAAGTATCTGGAAACGAGTTTTGCCATACTTAATAACCTCACCTCTGCCGAATACTGGCTTGAATGTGCTTACTTTTTCTAAAATTTCTGCTTGCAACGAACCTTTACTTCTCGCACACATATTCTGATAGGTGAGTAAAGCAGCTGCAGCATTGAACGTGCTGAACATTCCAGGAACTTTCATTACAATTTCATTATAGCCGTTTTTATCGGTTCCAATAAGGTCAAATGTATTCTCAAGATCGCTGTTAACCCGGATGTTTTTAATCGTAAATGTTATGGTATTCTTCCCTTTTTGTAACTCTGGCTTCAGGTAACCACGTTCAGGGTCGTGAGGTATCTCGAACTTAATATACGATGTGTATTCTTTATCAAAAGTAATATAGGTAACTTGGCCAGCAGAAGAGCTGGCCAGCGTAGACACACGGTAATCGTCACCATTGAGAACAAGACCAGGGTTGTTAGATTTTTCAATTGCTTGTTGTAAATATCGCTGTGTCGTATCGATTTCGCCATAGGCATCAAGTTGATCGCGAAAAAGATTAGTTACAACAATACAATCAGGCTTGAGGAACTCCGCGAGCTTAGGCGCTGTAGCTTCCTCTACTTCGAAGATAGCGTACTTTTCAGGAATTTTACCTAAAATATTGGCCTTTTCAACCAGTACCGAGGCAATACCACGAAGCATATTTGAGCCACTGGGATTAGTAACATACTCGATTCCTGACTCTTCAAGGAGATGACAGAGCAGACGGGTTGTTGTTGTTTTACCATTAGTTCCTGTTATAAAAATTACATGTTCGAATGAATTGCAAAGTCGTCGTAAAATTTTAGAAAAGTACCGCTCCATAATCAACCCGGGGAGCGCAGTAGCGGAATTACGGGTGAAAGTGCGTAGTACAAAGGTAAGAATCTTTAAGCCCAGAATCTGAAGCATATGTGTACTTTACGTGATGAGAGCTGATTTATCAATATAATCATCAAAATCATCAACATAGTAATTATTATAAAACGCATTGAGTTTTTGATGATGAACTGCTAAGTTCCAGGTGAAAAATAACATTATTTACAGATACAAATTTATGAAACAAAAAACAAAAATTGTATGTACCATCGGACCGGCAACGTGGGACGAAAATGTACTGAAAACTTTAATTGATACCGGCTTAACCGTAGCGCGAATTAACGCGTCATTCGCGGATGCGGCTGAAATTAAACGCGTAACTGCTCTTATTCGTAGCTTGTCAGATAGAGTTGCGGTGCTTCTTGATTTGAAAGGTCATAAAATACGCGTTTCAGATTTCGGAGATCCTATTCAACTGGAAGCGGGTCAGGATTTTATCCTCGATACCAATCCCGACAGCGAGCATGTCTCAGTGAGTTACGAAAACCTTCATAAAGATATTGCAGTAGGAGCATCCATTCTCCTTGACGACGGCAAGGTTCATATGCAGGTTAAAGCGATAGAAGGCACCAAAATCATCTGCATCGTTAAGAATACTGCAGAACTCAAACGCCTGAAAACTGTCAATGTCCCAGGAACCAGACTTTCATTTGATCCGCTTACTGAGAAAGATAAAGTAGATATTCAGGCGGGAGTTGAATGTGATGTAGATCTTATCGCGGGTTCATTTGTGAGAGATGTTGAAGATGTAAGAGCTATTAAAGAGCGTATTGAGGGAACTGATATTGGTATTATTGCTAAAATTGAAGATCCACTTGGCGTAAGGAACTTTGATGAAATACTCGAGAATGTCTACGGAATCATGGTTGCAAGAGGTGATCTTGGCGTAGAAATCCCTTACGAACAAGTACCAATTTTACAAAAGGAATTTATTAAAAAATGTAATATTCTCGGGAAACCAGTTATTGTTGCGACTCATATGCTTGAGTCCATGACAAATAGCCCGGCTCCTACCCGTGCGGAAGTGAGTGATGTCGCGAATGCTGTCTTTGATGGTACTGACGCGATCATGACCTCAGCGGAAACATCCACTGGCGCGTATCCAGTTGAAGCGATCACGACCATGGCAAAAGTATCGCTTAACGTCGAAAAAATGTCAGAGTCAAAGTCGTATGATGATAACGCGGAAACTATTTTAAAATATAACGGTAAAGAATCGAACGCTTTTACCAGAAGCTCAATCGCAATCGCCAAAGCAACCGCTGAAGCGTGCAGAAATCTACCAATAGCAGCAATAATTGTGCTCTCAAAAGGAGGATTTACCGCGAGAATGATCGCCCGTCATCATTTGAAACAACCAATCTATACCTATGTACGAAAAGAGAAAGCCGCTAAGCAACTTGCCCTTACTCATGGGGTATCCGCTAAACTTCTTGAGAGTCAGGATCAGGATCGGGACAGTGCAATCAAGAGAATCATCGCGGAAGCAAAATCAGATGGCGCCGTTAAACCTGGCGACATTGTAGCGGTAACCATAGGTTCACTCGCGTTTGTAGATACGCACGCAAGTATATTGGATATCCAGACAGTAGAATAGTGTTTTTTTGAAAAAACTACAACATTCTGCTAATATCCATACGTTTATTTCATTGATACCAATCATGTCGAATATAGCAGTAATTAGCCTCGCCGGTACGCAAGTACTTGTGAAGCCGGGTGACACATTTGAAGTTAACAAACTACAAGAGGAACCTGAAAAAGAATTCAGTCCAGATGTACTTTTAAGTACCGATGGAGATAAGGTACTTTATAATGAAGGAAAAGTACAAGCCCAGGTACTTACCCATAAAAAAGATAAAAAGCTCTACATCATCAAGTTTCGTGCAAAATCACGATACCGGAGACGTACAGGACACCGCCAGCATATCAGTCTTGTTAAAATTGTAGCAATTAATGGAGAAAAGGAATCAAAGAAATCACCGAAAGCAGAAACTGCAGCACAGTCAAAAGACACAAAGACATCTGATTCGCCAGTAAAAGATAGTAAGAACTCATCGACAACCACGACAACAAAGAAAAAATCTCCAGCAAAGGAAGAAACAAAGGCTAAAAAGACAGAGGTATCAGAAAAGAAAGCCACTAAAGCGAAATCTGAAGAAAAACCTTCTAAATCTAAGAAATCTGCGGTAAAATCAAAAGAAAAGTAATTAGAAACAATAAAACACTATGGCTCATACAACAGCAGCAAAAGTCACAGCCTCACAAAAAGGCAATGTAATTGGAAAAAGACGTGGAGTTAAAATCTTCGGTGGTCAGGCAGTAAAAGCAGGAGGCATAATTGTCCGTCAACTCGGTACGTTGTACCATCCTGGCAAAAACGTAGGAATGGGTAAGGACTATACCCTTTTTGCCCTCGCGGAAGGAACTGTGTCATTCACCAATACCACTGGACACAAACGAGGCAAAAAAATCGTACATGTAAAACCCGGCGAAGGGTAATTTCGTAGGGACACAAGATTTTGTGTCCCTACGGGGGTGTGGTATTGAATTGTTATTTTTTAATAATTTTTTAGATTTATGGTACAATTCTAACTATGAAGCTTCTCCATCAATGTTAACTCCACTTCCAGTCTGGCAAGTCTGACAAGGTCTATGAAGTTGAGGTATGTGAACAAAGTGAAGGCGCGTATTTAGTCAACTTTCGGTATGGAAGAAGAGGCACGACTCTCCGTGAAGGTACAAAAACACCATCACCTGTTTCTCTGGAAAAAGCAAACCAGGTTTTCGAGAAACTAATCGAGGAAAAGAAACGCAAAGGATATACGGAAGTTGGTGCTGATAACAGTACAGGCTCCCCAACCAGTAACAAGCCAATTCAGGAACCTGCCAATTTACAGGAAACAACAGAAGAACTGGCTGAACACCTAAAAATCAAGGAATATTTGAATTACTGCGTTCAGTTCAAGCAGGAAATTTCCCACTGGAAACTGTCCAGAATTATTTGGCGTGCAGGAGAACTGCGGGTTAATGGTATACGTGAAGCATTGGTGAAACTTCAAGCGTTTTCACAAGATGAGCTGTTTGTCTATTCATGGATCTGGGCCTTTGGAAGATGTGGTAATGAGAATGACAGAGGAATAATAAGCCAGTATATCAACGGAAGTAGCGTTGAGTTAACCCATTGGATTGCGCGGTGTGCTTTATTTGATCTTTCAAATGATGCCCAACAAAAGGAACTATACCTGGAAAGTATTTCAACACTTCCTCAAAATTTCGCGAAACAAATTACAGAATCAAGTTACTCAGAACTTCAAACCAAGGTGTGGGACGTTCTGATAAACATTCAGGCACGAAACAATGAATTCCTTGGCGAGCTTTACCTGATAAGTCTTCGGAATCCTGATGTAAAGAAGATCGTGCTTGAAGTACTCAGAGAGACACCTGAATTTGATGATCTCTTTACTAGTGTTCGAAAGATATTCAAAGCCGCGGAATTTTTTGACGACTTTGAAACAATTGCAGTTCTCAATCGACGATTGGAAAAAGAATTCAGTACGAAAACAATTAAGTACTTCAAAAAACGTGTACAAAGATTACTTCGTCGATCGGGTGAAATTGGAAATTCAAAATTCTACACCGGTCTAGCGAGCGCAATTTTGCTTGAATACGATGAAGAAAAAGATAAATTAAATACCCGGAAAATGTCAAACTATAATTGGCAAAGTGGGCACTATGTATCTACCTGGTTCGGGGAATACTCAAAATACAATGCACTGAATTACATTATTCATGGAAGCAGCAATCGAATCACACAACTTTACAATCTTAAATGGGTATATGCTCCAGGAATTACTCCTGAAATGCCAAAACCATCGACCCGTGAAGAAGCTTTTCCAGAATTATGGGGTCATCATCCTCAAAAACTTGTAGAAATCCTCCTTCGAAGCAGAGTAGAAATTATAGATGAATTCGCTGTACTCGCTTTATCCGGTAGACAGGATTTGCGGGAAGTGATTACTGATGAAAATCTAGCGCTTTTGCT
>JBMCLJ010000093.1:0-5057 GCA_048615375.1 Candidatus Dojkabacteria bacterium
TCACTCGATGTTAATGTTTCTGAAGGAAAAATCATTCTCACCAAAAAATGATATCGGCAATTTATGAAGAGGCAGGTCATCCTTTGGCCTGCCTCTTTCTCTATAAGCTGTTCAACAGCACTTCCTCGACTTCCTCATCCTGCACCCCCAGATACCTCCTGGTGACTGACGGCGTGGAATGGTTCAGCCGTTTGGCTAGGACTTCCCACGATACTCCGAACGTCTTACGTTGATGAAATGTCCAGGTTTTCCTCAACGTGTGCGCGCCATAATTCCCTTTCAGGTTGATTATGGCAGCCCACCGCTTCACCATCATGGTGACTGAATATGTGGTGAGAGGGGCATTGACGCCTTTCCTGCTCTTGAACAGGTAATGCTCCTGTGCCGGCTCCGTTTGAGCAAGAAACTCATCGAGAGAGGCCACAATCTCACGGTTGAAGATCAGGACATTGTCCTTCCCCGTCTTCCTCTCCCTGATACCCAGACGATCACCCACTTTGCAACCTATTACTTCCTTGACCTTTAGGGCCAGAAGATCCTGGACACGCAACCCAGAATTAATGCCCATCACGAAGAGCAGTTTATCCCTGGGCTGGTCAGATAGCAGTCTCTTGATGGCTTTGATGTCCTTGGTTTCCGTGATTGGCTGTACCTTCATCCCTGCCTCCTCGAATACATGATTTTCTTCCCTGGAGAATCAAACCGTTCTTTCAAAAGGTCACTCTCCCCCAGGATGGAGCAGCATACTGAAATATCTCATTGAAATACTTCGACTAGATGAGCCAAACCATTTCAATGTACGTTTTTCTTAGAAATCGTTGATTGGGATTCCATCAATCAGATGGGAAGAATACCGGCGGAATCTCGAGCTGCCCAAGAGCTCAAGGATAATGCCACGCACCGAAATGCATGGCATTGAAGGTCCTACTCGACACGAGTGAGGATGATCTGGTTGCCCTCGACATTCAGGGAAAACGAATCGCCGGAATCGATGGTTTTGTCCTCCATCACCAGACCTGAAAGGTTGAGGCGGAGAACACCCTGCTTGTTCACAGTAGGATGTGCGGAACGTTCTTCGAGTCCTTTGATCTCGTAGAACTGCTTATCTTCCTGCATAAGTCTGAGAAGATGTTTGCGAAGTGTTGGCTTATTCTTCACCGATAACTTCTCCATGATGTCTTCAGCAGACATCCATTCCAGAACACATGAACGAAGAGCATCAGGATTGTATTTTGAAACAATCCTTTTCTTCTTCTCAACGGAATCATCTTTTTTGCTCATAAGAACCTCCAAAAGTTTTATATATGAATTTTATTTCTCTATAAAACTGATGAAAGTTCAAAAAAAGCACAGCTTTTACCTTTGAATGCAGTTCAAAATCGTTCTTTGGGCCATATTTCCCTTCTCCGGGACATTGCCCCTTTGTATGACCCTTACCCCTGGCTTTAGGGAAACGCGCAGGAGAATCGAAATATGAGGGCCGGATTCCGTGTGGTGCGGTGCAGGATCCTCACCATGGGGGAAGCTCTTAAAAAAATCCCCCTCAAAACGAGGGGGCAATATTCCACCAGCAGATCATGACCATTCTGCTGACGGATTCCATAGGGTCGAATGAATCCGTTACCGGTCCAAGCGCCCTTCCCAACTTGGCATGCGGTTTTCCCGCACCAGGCTAGACCGAGTGACTAGTGGTGAATTGATTGAAATGTGTTGTGTGAAATTATTTGGTCATGATTGATGTCACTCGGCGTCTCCTTACAAGACTCAGCCACCCAGCTGATACCCAGGCTCCCATGCTTGGTTCTCCAAAGAGAGTATCAACTGGGCTTCCCTTGGTCCGCAATTCGGTCCGTTCAGATAGTCCCCATGCTTCATGGAAGGAAGCAGGTCCATGGGCAATGACATCCTACTTCATCGCCCGAGACTGCAGCAAACGCAGACAGGATACACGCAGCCATAGCGATCTCCCGACCTTGTTCCCTCTCTGCCTAATCTCTGAAGAGAATACGGGTCCAATCCTCAGCCATGGCCCCTTCCCCTGCCCAGATTACTCTGTAGCAGGTTGGCTGACCTCCAGCAGTTCTGTTCGATGGGAGCGACTTTACTGGTTGACCTGAAGGTCTTGGTTTTGGCCGCTGATCTTGATAGGAAAGACCAATCCGTACAACAACGGCACTTGAACCGATAAACGTGCAAGGCACCCACGGCTTATGATGAGATAATTTCTCTCTGAAATATTAGAATATTTGAAAGGGAAGACTAATGTCTACAGATGGTCATGAAGAACTAATTTTAGGATTATCAAAAGAACTTTCAGATGAAGACATTGCCCAGACCTTGGATTATTCATTCTTAAACCAAGGTCCGTACAAATTTGGCCTTCAAGAATCAGAACTCAATACAATTACTACGAGGATTAAATCAAACACACTCCAACTAGAAGATGAAGCGCGAATCATTTTAGATCTTGATCATAAAACAGAAAGCATTTCGGCTAGCCTTACAGAAGTAAGAACTAAAATGGCTGTTAATTTTGGCAAAGCATTAATTATTCATAGAAAACATTTCCGAGATAAAACCAAAAACTCACGGAACCAATCATGGATCAAATGGGTCAAAGAAAAAATCCCCACTCTCAACAAAGACAGGAGATGGATTCATGAAACATTGGGTAAGCATGGCGAATTATTCACAACATTTTACTTTTTAGGCACAACAGAACTTGCTCATCTAATACAAGCTTGCAAGAATACAGTTGGCAGTAAAAAATTTAATAAAGATAAATTGAAATATTCTTTCGACTATCTTGGCTTAAGCTTTCAACAAGTCAATACCGAGAGAGATCGCCAACAATTTAAACAAAACCTAGACAAGATGATTTCTTGCCTAAAGGTCGAAACAACGTTTTCCAAAATAGACAACCACAGAAATCTAATCTTAGACTGCATCGACTCAGGCGTTGTATTCGATGCCAAAGTGATTAGTAAATTAAATAAGATGAATTCGGATTCTGAACTGGATAATTTTTTAAGAGAAATACGAATTTCTGGCTCAGTGCCAAATATCCAGGCAAACCGCAAGGATACCAGAGAATCTTTGGATAGTTTGCTTGCACGTCTATGTGACACAATTGATATATACATCGATGAAGAGAGGCTCTCGACTTTTGACAAAGACCTAGCACAAATGGCTCTCAAGAATATTAATAACGTTTTAATCATGAAGGAAATTAAAAATGTTTGACATGTATATATCATCACCAACCATTGGAATATTGAGGAAATATAAGGAAATGTTTCCTTCTCATGAGCTGAATATACTTCTTACATACGCATATCGTGGGTCGAATTTTGAAACTCTTGCAATAGACTTAAAGAAAGAAGGTGTCACAAACAAGATCATCTTGGACAGTGGTGCGTATACTTTAAACAAGGCAAGCTCACAAAACTTAAAAACTACTTTTAATGGCTTTAAACGATTTTGTAAAGATCATTGTGAAGACTTTGAATATATATTCAACTATGATGAAGATTTTAATTCTGATGGTTTTTATACAAACAATGAAAAGCAAATAGAACTAGATGAATTATGCCACAAGATCGTTCCAGTTGTTCACGACTACAAAGAAGAATATGGAGAAGTTGATCATTATATAAACAATAAATACCCCATCATATCACTTGGGTATCACAGTAAAAACAAAAATGAAGCGAATATCACAAAGCTCACAAAAAAGATTCATAATTCCGGCCTGAAAGTCCATCTCCTTGGCGTAAGCGATTATAAAATAGTCAAAAAGTCTGGTGTTGACCTAAACGACAGCAGCAATTGGGCACAAGCCTCAACATATGGCTATATATATCTATTTGTTCAAGGAAAAGAAGACCTAGAAGTTGCAACGATTAGATTTAGAGATTACATTCGAAACCCCAAAGACGACACAATGCTTCAATACAGTGAGCTTTCAAATAAAGATGAAATTGAATCATTTATATATGATACATTTAATTTCACATACAGAGACTTGATGGGACTAAATCGAGATATCAATCGGCAAATTATCAACGTATATTACTTTGTCCAAATGCAGGATATTATCAGGAAGTACAAAAAAGAACATGCTGCTAAAAACAATTCCGCTTCACAAAGCTCTTCTTCAACTTCTCTTGTCACTGCCCCTCCTTCATCTTCTGATCCCACTCCCTGAGTTTTTAACTTTGTCATAAAGTGCATAGAAATAATATAAATGAGAACCAAAAGCTTAAAAAATGAGGGGCAACATAATGGTCCCGAAATTTCGGGAGGGTTATGCAGCCCCTGAGTATCCCTAAGTCGGGTGTGTTTTCTCGTGTGAAGAGCACTTAATTAGTGGAAATCCGCTGGAGACGGAGATCCTTAACCTCAACCCCACCCTTTCCTTGTCGTGGAGCTGACCCAGCACACCCAGGGACAAACCAGAACTTCAAGGAGGCAATATAAAGTTACACGGGATTCAGCCTGTGGATTATGGAAAGGGTGTAGAGAGTTTTAAAATGTTAAATAAACAGTTAACGGCTGAGGAAATTGAACTTGTCAATTACTACAAACATTTAAACCAGCAATACTCCATGATTCCTTTAAACGGAATCAGCAAAATACCAAAAGACAAAAATTGGCAACAAGCTAGTGAATCTCATCGAACTATTCACGATAACGAATTACTGAACACAAATGAAGATGTATCAAATTTGAACAATGTTGGCATCTCTACTGGCAAAGCAAGCAAATTAATTGTATTGGATGTAGATGATCATCAAAAATTTGAAATGTTTGCACTTAACAATGATATTGACACTTCTGATCTTAAAAACACGTTTACAGTTCAAACCAAGAGAGGACATCATTACTACTTCATATATCCTGGTGGACCGGGAAGTTACCCCTCCAGATCGCTTCCTAAAGTATTTGACATTCGTAGTGACAAAGGAATGGTTCTCGCCCCTGGCAGTATTCACCCTAAGGACAAGTCGGTTAGATACTTAGTTGTGAACAACTCAAAACCATTACCATGCCCTGAG
>JBMCLJ010000094.1:0-4975 GCA_048615375.1 Candidatus Dojkabacteria bacterium
CGTCACGCGAGACTTCAGAAACATTTATTCCAGCTCAGGTAGACAGTTTAAACCACCTACCTTCAGATTCTCCATTCGCGGTATATTCGGACATTAACCCCAGCGCGGAAGTATTCAAAACCTATGATTATGTGGAAACAACAAAATTGATGAATGAGTATCTCGTTAATACCTACCGGAATGTCTATGACCGTCTGGAACCAGGTCAGCCAATCAGGGATTTTCCGGTAAATGCGGAAATCCTTGAGCGGGAACTGAACACAATTATCCCTACGCCGACACCAAGTCCAAACGCCCAGTAATTACTACGCTGTACGTGAATACCAGGCTGTATCTATTACTGGACCATGGCAATCCGGAAAAACAACTCTTTATTGTATGAGCTTCTCAAAGACCATCGTACTTACGTCCAGAGAATCATGGGTTTTCTCCTTGATTCAGCAGGTTTTGACACCTCTCATATCAGAAGGCTTATCCAGGGAAAGCACGGTATGAGCAAAATGTCAGAAGAAAGCAAACTGTTTAGTGCGAAGTGGAGGTTGTACTACGCATCATTGCAGGGAAGATCATTTGATGATAGAAAGGGTGATGAAGATAAGAACACTACCACCAAAACCGAATAACCCCAAAATCAAAGCATACGCAGAAGCTTTGGAAAGAGGGAGAAACTCTATGTACTTTGTAGTAAAGACAGAGGAAGGATGGTTTGTACGTAAACCAGGAGAAGCAAAAAAAACTACCTTCACCACTAAAAAAGAAGCTATGAAATATGCCCAGTCATTTGGCAAGGAAATAGTCTATTTTGATAAAGCAAAGATGTCAATGGAAGTACTGCAGCCATAGTTACCGCAGACCACAAGCCTACACTGCCTTCCTATAAATGCAAAGTCGTTCATAGGGATTTTGTTTGATGTTCTTGCATAACGTAAGCTTGCTCCAGCAATGCCGTAGTGTCATTCTCAGAGAGAATTCACGTTCTTTTTCTTCTTTAAAAAGAAATTTTTTTTTAGATTGATTATCTCAAGTCCTACCAAGTTTAATCCGCTGTCTTCCCATTGGTTTACCGAGTCTAATTCTTTCTGGATTACTTCTCTGTACAACTATTCCAAAGTTACCTCTCCGCGATATATCTTCATAGGTACTGCTCCAAGTTGTATTTTGCTGAGTATATGGATCATGAATCGTGAATACAACTTGACCACTCTTTCTCCTATAACCAGTCACTACCTGAGCATGTCCTGATATATTAATAATCAATAATGCTCCCTCGTCAAGCTGTATCATATATTCTTGTTCTTCATTCGCCGAGTCAATCTCGAGATGATCCGGATTAGGAACTTCGCTTAGATAATTGTAAAACTGGATTAGATCCACATACCCATTACTGCCATCAATACAAGGGGGACTATTCCGGCGTTGTGCATCTCTTAATTCAAGTTGTTGTCTTTGATTAGCTATCTCAAAGGTCGAATCTGGATTAAGTGTATTAGCAACTTGAGCAAAAGAGTATAAAACACAATTTTGAGTGTCATTTCTAGGTTGGATAAGTGATTCTGGGTAAGTAAGTTGATGAATTATTGTATTCTCACCTGAACCAGTCCGATCAATAGCATGCTCTCCAAAATTAATTCTTGACATACGATTATATTACCTGAGAACGAGTAGTAATCCAATACACTTAACACGTTCTTCTGAAAGCAGAAGTTTTTAAGTTACCTTTATGTAAAACATCCGAATATTTATTTTATCTTACACAGTTCTCACAAACGACTGTTTTTGAGACATATCCGTCACCAATCTATTTATAACAAAATACTACCCAAAATCAGTCTAATATGCCGTCTCGATATCAAAGTATCATATCCTTACCAGAGCATAATCCTGTGTCATCCAAATTTATTCACTGTCAAAGGTTGTTCGATCATAGTAATGTCATCATTATTTCACTTGAGGTACTCATTCTTAAAGCAAATCCATCTTCTGCTTGAGTTTATTTCGATCTGGATTTGTATAAATCATCGTAGTATGAATATTTGTATGCCCAGCAATATTTGCCACTTCATGTATTCCGAGTCCTTTTTCCAAAGCATTAGTGCAAAAAAAATGCCTGAGCTGATGTGGAGTAATGGTATCGCTATGCCGGTTAAACATATCGTTTACTACCGTACGGTTCAGCCGGATGCTGTCTTTGCTGACAAACAGGAAATCGGAAATACTGGCTTTTTTGTAGTTGTCACGGAATTTCAGATACTCCCCCAGTACCTCCACCACCCTGTTATTTAACGGTACTATTCTTTGTTTTGCTCCTTTTCCACTGCGAATAATACATTCCCCGGATTGAAGGTTAAAATCACTCAGCTTTACATCCAGTGCTTCAGAAATCCGGACTCCGGTGTATGCCATGAGTACTACAAGAGCGTAATCACGTTTGGTTTCATGTTCTAGAACTTCTTGCATAAATGCCTTCACGTCCTGCTCTGTTATCGTTGTCGGGGATGCGTATGACTGCTGAATTTTCATCATGTCTTTTTGCAAAACAGCCATATCTTTCTGCACTCCCTGCTCAATAAGAAATTCATTATACTTCCGGAGAGAACTCAGTTTATGGTTTATGGTTCGGGCATTTTGCTGTACTACCTGGATCAGATATGACCTGAACTCAAGGATATTTTCCCGGTATAGTTTTTCTGGAGGTTTGCCGAAGGAAGTTTTAAACCACTTACGATAGAGCTGTATATTCAGGAGATACCCTCTGATGGTATGAGGACTTTTATGTTCTGATTCCAGATACTTTTTAAAATCGGTAAGCAACATTGCTTGTTGTTCTATTCTGTTCATTATGTTTCTATCACAACTTGCCGAAATCTTGCCGAAATCTTGCCGAAAATCCTACCTCTAGGCTGTGATTCTCCAAACCCCTTTCTGCTTGCTGGGTGATGGATCAAAGTAAACCTCCCCTTTCTCTTTAAGTTGTTTTAATAGATATTGTATTTGTTTACGATCAAGGGTGCCATCAAAAACATCACGTAAATCATCCATCGTTCCAAATGCATTATCATGAAAAAAGCTTCTCAACAGTTCAAGCCGTGTATCGTTATGTAATCCTTTCTTTCGTGTATACTCTCCTTTTTTCCCTGCCTGTTCATAATACTTTCGGGAAAGAAAATACTTTGTACCGGTGCCTTTTCCCGTTTTTTCAACGATAGTACTTGTGAGAAAGCGTTCCAGCCTTTTTTTATCCAGATATTTACCAGTTTCCCGTATATGTTCTACTTCAATCAAATCTTCTATTTCATTAAAGACTATCTGCTTCTCTGCTGATACTTTTTCCAAATAAGATACAAACGCAATATCTTTTACCGGTGCTGGTAGTTCCAGTTGCACAAAGCCGTCACTGGTTTCCTCCAGCTGAGGAGCCCCTTTACCGGAAGAAATTGAGGTCATAAATATTCTGTCCAGACCAACTCCTGAACGTTCTACCAGTCCTATCTCATGCAGTACTTCCATAAGAAGCCGATTTCTCCATCTACCTTCAACAAAAAGGGCGTTTTCCGCACTTACTCCAGGTAAAAACCCACCTGGACTTTTCACCATACATTTTTCAGGCGAAAGTTTTATAAAAACCGGCTCTACCCTGTTTCTGTATTCACGGTGAGCAAAAGCATTAAGGATTGCTTCACGCACAGAATTTCTGTCATACGCCCAGATATCAGATTCTATAAACCCCTGCTTGAATGGGGTTCGTACGTTTCTGGCATGAATCACTTCCCAGATATCTTCAAATATTGTCAGGAAAGGCTTTCTCCATACTTTTTTAAAATCAAAGTCAATCTTTCCTGGCTGAGTTCGCCATTCAAAGATAAATTCCGACTGAGGAAGATATTGTCCAATGATTTCACTTTTTCCAAGAAGCAATACACCCGCAACCGTTACTTGTTTGCCTCGTACTAATAAAAGCTTAGAGAGAAGTTTTTCGGACGTATAAGTGAGGTATTCCGTAGCACCTGATTTTTCTGCCCAGAGTTTTTTCAGTTTAGAAATCGCTTCTAAATCAAGATCATCCAGCGTTATTCCTTCAACAACTTCTGATGAATAGTCAGAAGCTGTTTCCATAATAATACTACGCAAGGTCTGATCATCCATTTCCTCAAGACTCTCACCTATGCGCATCAAAGGTACCCCAAAAAACCTTAAAGCAACTCCGGCTGGTCTGGAAGGAACAGTTATCACAACCACCCGTTTCCCCTCAATATCTACCTCTTCAATATCTATACGGAGATTGATTGTATTGAAGATTAATCTTTTCGCCTCTTCACTGTTTCTTAATGCCTGCGTACCAACAACACGTCTGATTTTCTCTCCAGCAGGCACTTTATCTGCAACTCCGAGAATTATTTTTCCTCCGCCTTCGTTTGCAAGAGCAACGACATAGCCAAGCAACGACTTTCTTTGTTTTTTGTCTCCTCCTGTAATGGATATCTCGTTTTTCATCTCTTTGAACTCGAGATGCTCATTTTCAGATTTACAACGTAATAATTCTGTCAGTTTTTCTTTCGTTATCATGCTCCTGGCTTCGTGGTATAAAATTATATGCTGTCAAACATAGGTTTTTGCTAAATTTGTTTTCCAGCAATAGTATCACTGGTTCTTATACTCTTCTAGACCTGTATAAATTGTGTAGGAGTATACATTTACCATCAATCTATAAATTGTGTCGTGCTTCCCTATCCTAGAATAACAGAAATGCACAAAGTGCACAACACAATTGATATTGTGTTGGTTAAAATCATTAATGACATTAATCAGGTCACCGTAGAAAATCCAAGTCCCTTTACTCTTCTTACTGCTTTTTTCTTCATTTGAGTACTGAGAGGTAATTGTATAATTGCTCATCCCATAGTCTATTTAGTGGGTATGACGTTACTGAACTTTGGCACTTTTGCACAACTTTTAAATTTTTAGTATTTTTAAAATT
>JBMCLJ010000095.1:0-4950 GCA_048615375.1 Candidatus Dojkabacteria bacterium
TACCAATGTATTCTGCAAGAGGTACATATACTTTTAACGTCTCAATGGAATAATCGATTTGTTTTTGTCTTGGCAAAGCATCAATGGTTCGCATGTTATGCAAACGATCTGCGAGTTTAATCAGAAGTACACGGATATCCTGTGATGAAGCGATCAACAGTTTTCGTACATTCATTAACTCGGTATACCGTACAATTGAATTATCGGCGATTTCATCAAGCTTGGTGACACCCTCAACTAAATTTGCAATAACGTGATTAAATTTCCCTTCTATATATTCCGCGTTGATAGCGCAATCTTCAATTGTATCATGCAGTAAAGCAGCTATTACAGCATTCTCTCCTAAATCCAGCTCAGCAATTTCCTGAGCAACGTGTAATGGATGAATAATGTAAGGATCTTCAGACTTTCGAAATTGCCCCTCGTGCAATCGCCTTGCTTCTACTATTCCTTTCTGGACAAAAGAATTATCATATCCCCTCTTTTTACACTGCTCAATAATGTTGTTTTCCAGCTCCCTGATTTGAGAAGGGGTACTTTCGTTCTCTTTTGTAGAATGAATGTGCATAAGACGTTAGTTTGAACGTGACTATTGCTTTGGTGAATATTTTATCTCAGCTTCAACTTCTTTGTACTCATCAGGAATACTATCAATACTATCCAGTGTTTCAAGCTCAACATAGTCAAAGTAAATTGCTGACGGCTGAGGCACAAATGAATGTACGATATTGATACTCCTGAACATTCCGCTTACAGGATCAGTTTGGAGGTATACATCTACTACTTCATTGCTGGTAAACAAACTATGCTTCCACTTACCTGAGTATAGATTCACGTCCCGTTCGATCGGAGTAAACGTACCGTTAGCATAATCCTGCAGTAGTGGTGATAAAGGCAAAATTTCTTTTAGTGTGGATCTTGTCGAGTTAAAGAATTGCACGGCTTCTTTCTGATCTTCTGCCGGAACAGGATATCTGGAGTAAGCGTTTGCAGTATTACTCACATATACAATTGAACCATTCTGAGCCAGAAACAGACTTTCGTTTTGTCCGTACGTTATCACATCAAAACGTTTTACGTGACCGTTTATGGTATAGAAAAACATGTCATCGTATCTGTTTTCAACAGCGTTCACCACATTACCTGGCGAATTATCTTTACGTTCGGGGTTTATGCTTTTCGTATCAGATGGTTCTGTTTCATTCTGATTTTCTACAAGCAAATTTCCTTTTGTATTTATCTTATAATTTTTCTCGTAATACAACTCTTTTGCTTCATCAAACGTTACTTTGCGACTGACCTCACGGTATTCAGAAGATGTACTGTCATTATCCCTTGAAGAAAATAAACTTGAACGAAAAACCAGCAAAAGGAGCAGCCCAACCAGTACCAGCGTAAGGATAGGTTGTATGGAAGATAGTAAACTTATTTTTGGTATGTGCTTCATCACTAGATTCCGACAATTACTTTCGCAGGGCGAAGTACTCGATCACCAAGCGTGTATCCGCGACTCACAACCTGAATAACCTTCCCTTTATTCTCCTGATCCTGAATAGTACTCATAACTTCACAGCACGCCGGGTCTACAGCGCTTCCCTTCCCAATTTCAACAGGTTTTACTTGTTCTGTTGCCAGTACATTTTCGATTTTCGATTTAAACATAGTCAGAATATTTCTGGTTTCTTCATGCAACCGTTCCTGGAACAATCCCATATCAATATCATCAGCCAGATCAATGATTTTAAGTAGCAGGTTAGTGTGCCCGTACATCGAAGCTGATTTAATTTCCTCCTCCTTTTGCCTTTGGTAGTTTGTGAACTCGGAAAGCAAACGTACATACTTTTCCTGGAAGTTAGCTTCCTGACTTTCCGAAGCTGTACCATCCAGATCATGTGCTTGATCACTCTCCTCTTCTCTCCTGAAACCTTTGGGATCTGAAGTATTTGGATCTTGTTTTTTCTGTTTTCTTACGTCTTCGTTTCCTGCCATATCCTGCAATTGTATACTTAACCTTTCAGTATTTACAAGGTCTCGTACCGTCACCACTTAATTCAGATGTGAAGTATTTCAACATTTTTCTCTCTGCAATACAGTTTTAAATCAATTACATCGTATAAATAGTAAACGGTGCTGTACTCTATTTACGAAACTTCAGCTTCCTGATTAAAGAAGGCTTCAACGTCAGAAACTAAAATTTCCCGTGGGCGTGGACCATCCTGTGGACCTACAACGCCTGCCATTTCCAGCTCATCAATAAGCCGGGCAGCCCTGGCATAACCAATTTTCATTTTAGTCTGCAGCAGTGACGCTGAACCTTTTTGGGCACCAACAACTATTTCTGCGGCCTGTCGGAATAATGGGTCATCAGACTGGAAATCGCCTTCACTACCTCCCTCACCAGCAACTGTCAAAATCTCGTCTTCGTTATACTGAACATCAGGAGCCTGTTCTTTGATGAAATGTAAGACACGATGAAACTCGCTAGATGCACCCTTATCATCAAGAAACAGTCCTTGAATACGGGCAGGTTTCAGGTCATTTGCTGTTTTAAACAACAAGTCTCCCTTACCAAGTAGCGTCTCCGCCCCACTGGCATCCAGAATAACACGTGAATCCATAGCGGATGCAACCGTAAGTGCTACCCGTGCTGGTATATTCGACTTGATTAAACCTGTAATTACATCAGCTGTAGGTCTTTGTGTCGCAATGATCAAGTGAATACCTACAGCACGGGACTTCTGAGCAAGACGAATAATTGAAGACTCGACTTCAGCCCTGAACTGCATCATTAAGTCCGAAAACTCATCAATAATCACGACAATATATGGCATTAAACTCCCAGTTTCTTCCACATATTGTTCTATATTCCGAACCCCTGACTCTTTAAGAGTCTTATACCGTTTTTCCATTTCATCAACTGCCCACTTTAATGCTGTGGCTGCTTTTGACATATCTGTGATCGGACTCGTTAACAAATGAGGGATGCCATCGTATGGAGCCATTTCTACCATTTTAGGGTCGATCATTATCATTTTGAGTTCATCAGGACTTTTTTGCATCAGCAAGCTGATAATAAAAGCATTCACAAGAACCGACTTTCCCATACCAGTGGCACCAGCTACAAGGAGATGAGGTGCTTTCTGGAGATCTCTTACAACAGCCTTGTTTTGAGTATCCATACCAACTGCCATGCCAAGTTGAAATGTTTCATTCCCTGCGAAAACCGGATCTATGGATTCTCGCATCTGAGTAAACTGCCGTTTTTCATTAGGTACGTCAATACCAATAAAAGATGTACCAGGAATAAGCTCAATGCGTAAATCAGAAGGTGATGCAAGGGTAAGTGCCAAGTCCTTTGAAAGGTTAGAAATTTTAGTAAATTTCACCCCAGCTGCCGGGTCGATGAAATACTGTGTAACAGAAGGCCCTTGTCGGTAACCAGCAATTTTGGCTTCAATATTAAAACTTTTAAGTGTCTCCTGTATCGCTTTTGCATTACGCTTAATTACTTCCTGAGAATCACTTTCTTTTGGCCTGACTGGATCAAGCAGATCAAGCCCGGGAAGATTCCAGTCAGGATAAGCCCGAACCGATAGATCGAGTGGTTCTACCGGCTCATCTTTCGCCTTTTCCATAGCTTTACCTTTTTTTTGTGAAGGTTTCATTGAAATTTTCACCTGTTCTTCATTCTCCGTTTCATCAACAACCTCTTTTCTTCCAGAAATATCACTCACCATCTTAATTGAAAAAGGATTCAGGTTGATCATGCTGTCTTGATCATTTTCTTCATCCCCCTTTCCTTTTTTATTTTTCTTCTTTTCCTTTATTCCCTGCTCGGCGTCACTATTTTTTGATAAAATATTCATCTCGAGGTTATCGATTGAAGACTTACCTCTCTGTAGAGCATTCACCATCCATATACATGCGACCTGGATTTTTTTTACTGAGAGAGTAATAAAATCAATAACTTTGACCAGACCTTCTCCGATTTGTTTTGGGCTGAGGTTAAGCGCAAGAAGGAATGAGATTACCATAAGGATTCCAAGGGTAACCAGGGCTCCTTCCAAAGCAAGATACTTGCTCGCGTAAAATGATATTTGATACCCGATAATTCCACCCAGGTTCCCTGCCAGAGCCTGTTCTTCAGCATCCGGATAAGCAAACAAGTGGATCCAACCAAGAAAACAAAACATAAAAATCAGAAGAAAAAAAACAACTTTGGAATTATTATACTTATTTTTCGTTCCGAAAAGCCTCAGTGAAGTCAAGAAAAATACTACGGACATAACAACAACCCCCCAACCGAAATACCTGGTAAAAGCATTCAAGACTTCCGAGTCGCCCCCGGATTGAATAACCTTACTTACCAGCAGCAATGCCGAGATAACAAGGCAGATTACTCCCAACACCGCTAAGCTTTCAGGGTCTTTTATAGTAATATTTTTTTTCTTTTTTCTTCGTGCCACGTTTCTACGTAAAAAAATTAACTAGTATTACAATAAAGCATAAAGTACATATTCTGCAAGACTATTCGGCTCCGGTATACTTCACGCTAATTGAAATTTTGTGCTCTACATCAGGTAATTTCCAGAACATCTGGGGAAAGTACGTTGGTGTAAACTCCTTCTCAAAGCTCTGAAGGTGCTGAACTGAATCCAAAATACTATCAACCTGAGAATACTTAACGCCTTGTAATTCCTTTCTCAACAACTGTACATCAAGTTTGGGTCGAGCAATTGCATTCACAGCAATATTCACTTCTACAGTACCGTTTTGAGTGGTTACGGCGTCATACTGAGCTGAAGAAGAGACCGATTCATCTAAGAAGTACCCTTCAGGGGTAACATTATTCTGATAATCTTCAACAAGGCTTTTAATCTGTTGATTTTCGACTGCTTGTACCTTTCCTCTTGCTTCTAAAGTGATATTAACGACATCGGCTTCATCACC
>JBMCLJ010000096.1:0-4840 GCA_048615375.1 Candidatus Dojkabacteria bacterium
TCCCTATAAACCGACATTTTGTTTTTTGGAGCTAAGAGAGTGGGAAAGTCAGGACAAGTCCCAGCAGATGGAGATATTTATGAGATTGTTCCAACTGGAACAGGAGGAATGTTCGCAAGCCTTATAAAGGCCTGGACTAATAATAAAGTAACCTCGCAACTTGTGACAATGAACAGTATAAATCCTGTACCGGAAAATGCATAGTAAGGCAATATACTGTATTATACTTGCACTAAACTTATATTGAGAATTTACATTCCTCGCAATATCCCGTATCCTCAAATCATCATGCGGCAACTCCGGAAAAAAGAGGCTAAGAAGTTTTTTAAGCATATGCGGGAACGAGGCAAGGATATTCGGATTATCCTGGAGAATATCCAGTACCCGAGGAATGTCGCGGGGATTTTCCGTACCGCCGATGCAGCGGGAGTCAGTCATGTCTACCTTACCGGGATTACCCCAGGCCCGCCTTTCGCGAAACAACTGCAGCATATTTCCCGGGGTAAAGAGCAACATGTTCACTACTCCACACATGAAAACACGGCAGATGTTACAAAAATGTTACGTAAAGACAAGTTTCTCCTCATTGCAGTCGAACTCACTAAAGAGTCCATCCCCCTCGAACGTCTTGCCGACCTCACCCGCCTCAACGACCGCATCTGCTTCATATTCGGCAGCGAAATGCACGGCATCACCAAAGACATTCTCAAAAACCACGTCGACCAGGGAGTCTACATCCCCATGTACGGCAAAGGCGCAAGCCTCAACGTGTCAATCAGCGTAGGAATCGTGCTGTACTCGGTCTAGAAGACGCTCAACCTTTACCTTCCAGCATAGTATAAAGCTTAATATTACCAAGATGATTAGCTTTGTTAAAGTAACGTTCATCACAGGTAATGAAAGTATAGTCGTATTCAATGGCAAGTGCATGATAACTCGCGTCATACACGGTATCCTTGACCATAAATGCAATATTCCTCGCTTCATGGAGTAGCGCAGAATCAACATCAAGCACTGTTATGTCCAATTCAAGAAACCTTTGGTACGCCTCCTCTACCCGCTGAAGTGAGTCAAGATGCATAACAAGCACATTTGAAATTTCTATGAGTACCCACGCATGGGAGTACAGGTTTTTCCTGTTTTTCTGAATAAAGCTAAAAATATTCTCTGCCATCTCCACTGACGGGCTTAAAATCCATGTCAGTAATACTGACGAGTCAATGACATACTTCACTTCCTACCCCTTTCAATAGAGTCAAGTATTTCCTCATGGCTTAATTTAGGAGTAATATTTCTCAATTCATGAAAAGCTTTTACAGGATCTTTTGCTCGCTTTCTCAGCTTCTCATCCACAAGCTTCTCGTGAATAGCCTTGCTCACGAAGCTGCTTTTCTCACCTTTTTTTACATTTTTATTCAACATTTCCACTAACCATACTGGTAATGTTATAGTCACCTTCTGATACATACTTGAATACTACCACCAATACATATCGCTGGCAATACTAATGCCCAGAAAAACTATTCAAACGGCAGATCAAGACTCTCGCAACTACTGCTTCTATGCAACTTTTTATCAAAAGTGTAAAGAGAAGAGCCGGTAATAACACACTTTGCGCTAATATACGCGTCAATGAATGAAAGGGACGGATGTTCCCTGAATATTTGAATGGTTACGGATAAAGTATTTCTGGATAAAGCAAATGCGTCAAAATGTACCATCCCGGTCACGATTTCGCAGATTTCCTCACGATCAAATTCATACAAACTTGTCAAAACAAAAACCATTTCACAGATCACCGGCATAGGCACGTGTAGAGATCTCCGTTCCGCTGATTCAAAAAGTGCTTTCGCCTTTTTGTAATGAACTTCGTTATCCCTGGTAAAAAATCTCACTAAAATATTCGTATCAAGAATTGCGATATTCTTTTTCATAGTTTTGCCCTAGCTTTTTCCCGAGTAGTGTATCATACTCTGCGACATTCTTCACCTTACGTTTTGATTCAAACTTTCCACCTAAAGCCAGGAAATTCTCAACAGGCTGTACTACGACCTGGTCACCCCGGATCTCAAACGCAATTTTCTGCTTTGGCTTTAAGCCAAGAAACTTACGAATCTCAGCAGGTATAGTAGCCTGCCATTTCGTTGTCATACTAACCACAATCATACTACATGTTATCATAAGTAATACTCGAGAGCAATGTATTACCGCCCAGGTAAAACCCGGACACGTGGACTATAGTAGTGACACAACACTGTATCGAAATCTCTCGCAGGAGTCTTCGTAACAACGAGACTCCTGCGCTGCAATGCACGTCAACTTCACTTCGTGCATGCTTTCACAAACTCTACAAACAATGGATGTGGCTGCAACGGGCGGGACTTATACTCAGGATGAGCCTGAGTTCCAATGAAGAATTTATGGCCGGTAATTTCTATCATTTCTACAAGGAGACCGTCAGGAGACGTACCGGCAACTTTTAACCCGGCATCTTCAAGACGTTCACGATACTCGATATTGTACTCGTAGCGATGTCGATGACGTTCCTGGATTGGGGTAGCTATACCCGCTTCTTCATAGATCTCTTTCGCCCTTGTACCTTCGACTAAAATACATGGCCAATTACCTAAACGAATAGTACCTCCAAATTTACCTTCTTTCATGTGCTTCTTCTGTTCTTCCATAAGATGGATGACAGGGTTACCGGTGTCAGGTGCGATCTCCTCAGAATTAGCGTCAGTCAAACCCAATACATTCCGTGAAAATTCAATTACAGCCATTTGCATGCCATAACATAGACCGAGATATGGCACATTATTTTCTCTGCAATATTTAATAGCCAGCAATTTTCCTTCCATACCTCTTGCTCCCCAGCCCTGGGGCACTACAATACCATCATAACTTTGCAGGTGCTCTGCATAATTATTCACAGTCAGGTCGTCTGACGCTATCATTTCAAATTCCATCCTGACATTATTGGGATAGCAGGCGTGTTTCAAGGCTTCGAATACACTTATATAGGTATCTTTATGTGCATGGGCCCCATGTTTAACGTACTTGCCAACGAGGCCTATCCTGACAACTTTCACATTTTCGTCAGATTGAGAATGTACAAACTTATTCCACTCAGTAATAAGCATATTGCTGTGATCCTCACCTTGTTCATTAAAGAATTCAAGTATCGACTCCACAAACCCCTGTTTTTGCAAAACGTCAGGGACTTTGTAGATAGAATCCTGGTCAGGAATATCAAAAACCCTGTCACGATCAAGAAAACAACGCTTCGATACATTGTCCAGTCGTGGCTCATCTACTGGCTCTTCCGCGCGGGTAACTATGAAGTCAGGATTAATTCCTTCCCGCCTTAAGGCCATAACCGCGTGTTGTGTAGGTTTCGTTTTGAGCTCGCCAATAGTACGTAAGAACGGAAGATACGTCACCATGACGTACGCCGAATTAAACTCCCTGCCGATCTCACGCGCAGCGATTAAGAACGGCATGTTTTCTATATCCCCTACAGTACCTCCTACTTCGACCATAACGAAGTCAAAACCCTTACTGATTTTGTATATCCGTCGCTTAATCTCATCAATTACGTCAGGAATAATTTCCGCATCACGCCCCTGGTACACAAAGTGACGTTCATTATCAATCACCTGGGCATACACCTTGCCGGTGGTAATATTGTGATCTTTTGTAAAATCTTCATGGAGAAAACGTTCGTAATTTCCCAGATCCTGGTCAATCTCTCCCCCGTCTTTAGTGACAAATACCTCGCCGTGTTCCTGTGGACGCATAGTCCCCGCGTCAAGAGAAATATACGGATCAATCTTGACTGCTGTGACCTTGTAGCCTTTATTCTTGAGAAGTAAGCCGATGGACGCGGTGGTGATACCTTTTCCAAGTCCTGACAGAACCCCGCCGCATACAAAAATATATTTTGTGTTGTTGCTTTTTTTCATAATGTAGTACATCCAGCTATTCCGAAGTCACTAATTATGTAACATTTGATTTATTAGGTTGATTTTTTATTTCGCTTACGGAACAGATCCTGGAACGTTACATAATTATATAAAAACAACCGATATTAATAATTTTTGTGCAAAAGTGCACCCCGGTATTATTGCTTTACCTGTACTTTTACGGTAGTATCGTGTCCCCTGTACATACCCCCTGCTTTCCTTCAAGTTGAAGGTATATTTTTGCCGTAAGTACTCTTTGAGTTTGGCAGTCAGCGGTATTTCCAATCTACAGCGGATGATGCTATACTTCCAACGTATTGAAAATGGACTTCTTATCTGATTTTGTACAAAACGTATTTGGAAAAGAGTTAACAGCTGGTTATGCTGCGCTCTTTCTGGTATTTGTTATAATTTGCGTAGGATTTACAGCCTGGGCAATTTATTATGCTACCTATAAAGGTGCACTTTCTGAGCTTGCACGGGTTTCCTGGCTTTCTATGAAAGGCACAATTGTGTATACCAGTATAACAGTTGGGGTTATCGTAGTACTGTCACTAGTGCTCTTCGCCTATGACGCAGGGTTAAATGAATTAGTTAATATTGTAATTGAAAATGCAAGCTAAAGATGCAAAACCCCGATGGTATGTCATTTTCTGCACCTCGGGTCAGGAAAATAAAGTTGCGGATCTCATTAAGGTACGCGCGGAAAACACAGGTATATCCGAATATTTTGAGGAAGTCATTGTCCCAACGCAGGAGAAAATCGCGATAAAAAAAGGTAAAAAGGTTACCGTAAAAGAAAAAATTTATCCAGGGTATCTGCTTATAAAAATGGTGCTTAATGACAGTACCTGGCCTTTAGTAAGAGATACTCAGGG
>JBMCLJ010000097.1:0-4805 GCA_048615375.1 Candidatus Dojkabacteria bacterium
AGTATAGAGCCTTTGCGTATACCAGCGTCAGGGTAAAGATCGAAATCAGCTAGAGGAATTCTATTTGTGGTTACGTTGTTAGAAATCTTTTCTTTGAATGCTTCTTTGCATTCACTCTTTAAGGGAGATTCGCAACCAACAGCTACATGGATAAAATCTGAATCTAAATTATTCTCGTAACGATAATAAAACCAAAATGCTACACCAAATCCGGATCCTTTATGTCGTCCCCATGAAGATGGTCGAAAACCACTAAACCAATTCTTTTTAGATTTAATGTTGTCTTCTCCGAGATTTTTCCAATTAAGTAATGGTTGCCCTTTAGGGTCAATCTCAAGTAGTCCTGTGATTATTTTGTCTCGTTGGCTTTTAAAAAGATTGTATGAATCAAAAACTGAGGACTCTATGGATTTAGACAATTTCTTTCCACTGTATTCTATGCTGTCATCATGGTTCGGAGACAAGATGTTCTTTTGCTCATTGATGTTTTGGTTTGTCGCCAGAGGAAAATTGTCCATGGGTATTTCTCTCCACTCAATACCGTAGCTATCAAGTCTTTTTCTGCGCTCGTATGGTATCTTGTTAGCGATGATCATCACGTCAATAAAATCTTTTGGATTATTTGTTTTGTATTCATCGTAGTAATCTAGAATCTTATAGGTGTGGTTGCGGTCTAAAGTGCCTTTCTGAATCTCAACAATTAACTTGCCACCTCTTCTATCTTCAAAGAGTAAGTCAAAGATATAATTACCTACACGAAGTTGTCGATTAAGCAGTTTTAAACCTTCTTCCTGCAAAATAAGTTCAGGATTCTTGACAATAAAATCTTCCATGTCTTTCTCAAGCATGACTCGCTCCATAAAAAAAGGGCCAGAGCCTAATGGCTCCAGCCCTCCGATACACCGAAAACGATCAAATATCTAGGTAGGTAATTTCAATGTGGTCTGAAGGGCCTCTCTAGCCTCCTCCAGGCCCAGTGACCGTATGTATCTGGCTGTGGTGTTGGGGTTCTTGTGCCGTAAGACCTTCTGGATCAGGGCTATGGAATGGCCGGCGCGGTACAACTCGCTGGCAGTCAGGTGCCTGATTGCGTGATACCCGAAGTATTCAACGCCTGCAGCTTCGCACATCCTCCTCATGAACCGGATACGGTCTACGAATGGCTTCATGTACCCTACAGACTGAGGAGAGAGGTTCACAAATACATGGTCGAATCTGTATGGCTGATCCTGCTTCCACTGAGCCAAAACACTGGCCAGATCATCAACCATTGGAATCCAGTCGAACTCTCTGCTTCCTCCCAGGCGTTTCCTGGTCCACAGCCTGATTCTACTGTTCGTGAAGTCAACGTCTTCCCATGTCAGGTTCCAGATTTCACCGCGACGAGCAGCCGTGTAGAAGAACGTCTGGAGGATCACACGGTCTTGACCTGATGTCTGGGCCAATACCTTGTAGAAATCCTCGATAGGAGGGACATACCTGTCGTTCCGGTCTTCAGGGAACTTCGGCACTGATTGGAAAGGATTCTTGCTATCAGGAAAGCCGTTCATGAACCTGCTTCCCCAAGTCCAAGCAGCTGCAAGGTTCTTACGGTCCTTGTTCACAGCGTATCCACTGCGTTTACTGAACTGTTTGGTGAGGAAGGTCTGGGCTTGACCTACTGAGATGGCGTCAACTGGTGTGTTCTGGCCCAGTTCCTTGATGAGCATACGGAGGCTGGAGCATTTTTCTTTGTAAGTCTTCTTGATGAATCTGGTCTGTACGTCATTGAGATAGTCTGTTGCCCACGTCAGGATGCTAGGAGAGGAGGCCGTGGGGGTCTGGTGCTCCTGCTCCTTCTGAAGCAATTCCCGCATCTCCATTTCCCATTTGAGAGCGGCGCGTTTGCTCTCCCTTGAGTCGTCTGGGAATCGTTTTTCCTTGCGTTTCCCGTTGACCTGGACCACGGCTTTGTACCGGGGCTTGCCCCTGCGTTCGATCGTTGGCATTGTTGATCACCTCCATGACCTTGTTGGTAAAGAATCTGATGGTGCCAGGCGCAACCTCGATCCCACCCCAACGTTGATAATGCTTGCGAACAGTGTTCGGACTGACTCCGAGCAGCTGCGCAAGATCAGCAGGAGTGAGAGGAGCCCCAAGCTCCTGGGAGAGTATGGCGACCTGGTCCTTCGACATGGTCCCCATCTTGCCAAAACCATAATGAGTAGGGTATTAAATTGTATATGCAGAAAGCACGAAAAATCTGAATTTAGCGAGTATATAAAAATAGTTTTAATATGTTGAAATCAAACAGAAAACACAAATCAGACGTAGAGAGAGGGATTCGCTCCCTGCTGGAATTCGGTAACAGGCTGAACTTCAGCACCGGCCAGGGCGCGAATGATCAAGAATTAGCCAGGAGATTACTGAATACCTTGGAAGAGATATTCCCCAGTGTTGAATACAATGAAGCTAGTGGGATGTTTCGGGTCGAATGCTTGTGGAGAGATGAAGAAAGGAAGGTAGTAGCAAAATTTTCTTATAACAAACGAGAGATAAAACTATTTGATGAGTTTTTGCAGAATCTTTGTCAGCAAATTAAAGATGGAAAGTTCATCCATTTGTTTTTGCAAGAAGTGAGAAAGGAAAGCTTCACAAGGTTTGAACTAAAGAAGGAAGCCGAACACAAATATCAGCTTGATTCGAATAAAAATAATCAAGCTGTAAGTGTTGGTGCCGACGACAGAGAAAATTTTTTGATGTATGAAAAAGATGATTTGAATGAGATATCAGAAGATTTTATTGAATATGCTCTTGAAGGGTCGAGTTCGGTTGGAAGACTCATCAGTATTATTTTAAATTCAAATGAACCCAGGAAAGTTTTCGATATATACCATGCAAGCTGGTGCAGCTTTGAAGAGATATTTATCTCTTTCTTTACTGACTATCACTTATTGTTCGGGTCTTTCGAAAAGATTAAAATATGCAATGCCTGCGAAAAGTTGTATCTTGAAAAGCGGAGAAATAGATCAAAGTATTGCTCTGATACTTGCCGATCCAGTGCTAGATCAAATTTAGGTGATAGAAGTAATTGCCAGCAGAGACAGCGAGTATATTTGAATAGTGCTTATGATAGAGTTAAAAATCATTGGCCAAAGTTTCCAGGAAATGATGATTGTCGAAAATGCCAGATAGATCAGCAGCAGAATAGAAAAGTTGGAGGAGAATGTCCTGTAGTTAAAAAGAACAATAAGCAACTTATTGAAGAATATGAGAAAGTGAAATGGAAAAGACGAAAAAAAGAAGCAGTAAAAAAGCGGAACCATCTATTATAATCACAGGTGGGGGTGGAATATTTTTTCCACCCCCTATATATAAGTATAATGAAATTTGATAAATGTTAATATTTGAACAGGTTATAGTAAAATTTAGCAGGTGAAATTTCAGAAATATTTAATAGTAAGTTGTTGTAAAATTTACATAAATTTTTTTCAAAAAAATTTCAAAATTTCAAACAGTAAAATAGCTTTTAGTAGTACTATCTTTTTTAATCAGATTCTTCGCTTGTGCTTCTAATAAAATTCTTCTTGCTTTGGTAAAACTACAAGTATCTTTGTTGCTTTGTTCATAAAGACGGGCTATTTCATCGCAAACATCTTTTTGAATGATGTGTTGAGTGCCTAATGATTTTAAGTTTTTAATGGCATCGACAACAAGATTTGATACGTTAATTGCTGATTTGTCCAAAGGAAGAAATACATAGTCAGAATTGAATAGTAAATTAATATCGGCGAATTCTTCAGCATCTCTTGATTTTTTACATGTGAGAATGCGATGTTTATTTGGCTTTTTGAAGATACCAATTTCAGTGTGAGCCCAATTCTCAAAAGATCCGGCACCACGACCAGACATTTGTTTGGCTGAATTAAGATTCTTTGGTGTATGGTGAAGTACAAGCAAAGACAGATTTAAATCTCTAGCAAAAGTACCGATTCTGTCCAAAACATTTCTGACTTCACTATTACTGTTTTCGTCTGCTGGATTAAAGCAGCTAAAAGGATCAATGCATAAGATGTTGAAGCCGCCAGAAATGATTAATCTCTCAAGTTCATCGAGAAATGTTTCATTTGTAATTTTAGCAGACAGAATAATACTTTGTTTTTCATCTTTGACAAAAGAAACTTTTTCTTTTAAATCATCACTTACTGAAAAGTGCTTACTGATAGAGGTAATACGCTTTTTCAGTGATCCGCTTGAGTTTTCCCCGTTAAGGATGAGTGTCTTGTAATCGCCAGAGGTAATATTAAAAGTTTCAAGAAATTTACTCTTAATAGGGCTAATAAGGTTGTAGAAAATATTAAGGGCAAATGTTGATTTGCCTGCGCCAGAATCACCAATTATGGCAAGTGGGCTGCCTTTTGCCCAAAAATCTTCAATAATCCATTCCAAATTATCATCTATGTTCTCAACTTCAAGCGAACTGGTTGCGCTTAAGCTGGAAATAGCGTTTGAATTGAGTTGTTGATATTTCTCTGATTCGAATACTATTCCATTTTCTTCGACATATTTTAATGCAGTTTCATATTCACGGCGCAAATAGCGATTGCCTGCAGCACCTTTTTCGCGCATCTTTTCGCCGATAGGAAATTGCTCAAACATTTCATAAATCTTTTCATAAGAAAAACCATTACCGACAAGGCTAATCATTACCTTCATAATAGATTCAGATCTTTTGCCAATCTCTTCGCCCTGGTGGATAAGTTCTTTAATTTCAGCTGGTAATTTTATTTTATTAATATCGATTGGAATTCGTTTATGTTTTGAAT
>JBMCLJ010000098.1:0-4553 GCA_048615375.1 Candidatus Dojkabacteria bacterium
TGATAAGTCGCGAAGCACATATGATTCGCTAATTTCCTCCAGTTTTTCTACTTTATCTTCTTTTGTAGCAGACAGAAATACCTGTGGATAGCCACCATAAAGTAAGTAGTCCTCCAGGATAGTTTGTAACTGTGGAAAAGAGCCTGTTATCGCCTCCGTGTTGTAGCCCTTGAAGGTAAGTATTTCACTGAGGGTTAGTGATCCGAGGTAGAACTCCTTTTTTCTTCCGGTTAGTGGTTCTTTTACTTTTGATTGTATGTCCAGTGATGCAGATCCAGAGAGAATAAATTTATACTGAAGTTTCCGGTCATAGATATATTTGACGAATAATCCAATATTTTCCAATCTCTGTGCTTCATCAATAAAGATCATGGTATTCTGCGTATTTTTTTTTGATTCTATGTATGCAATGAATTCTGTTGGATCAGTAATAAAATCCTGCAAGTCATAGTCGAGATTGAAGTAAAATATGTTTCCTCCCTGGTTACAATATTCCTCAAGACATGAAAGGATTAAAGTACTTTTTCCGACCTGCCTTGCTCCATACAGTACAGTGACTTCCCCACGCTTCATGATATGCTCAAACAAATTCCTGGCAATAGTACGTTTGATTCTTCGTGAGGGGATCAGACCTGCAATCGACTTCTTATCCAGTATCATGCTAAATTGTAACAGACTTATACAAACAAGTCTAGATTTACGTACGTAAGTCTAGACATTGTTCTATAGATACGTACGTAAATCCAGGATACTACTTCCGGATTACTTCATACACCTGGTGAATCAACTCATCCAGTGAAGAGAGATTTCGTAACTGCACCGCGCTAATCATCAGTTCTACTTCGTCGTTTTGTTCTTTCAGGATGGCTGGAGGTTTTATGGTCAGGTTGGGATATGCTTTGGAAAATTCATCCTTGTGTAAAAACGTAGTTTCCACGTTGAGTGACTCAATAAACTCCTTCCATTCTTTTTTTATACTGAAATTTCCATAGGTCAACTGACAGAGAGCGCACTGGTACGTTTCCGGCGAAAAGATCTTATGAGCCGCGTCCGTCACTTGATTAAACAAGCCCGAGTCAGCGTTGTAGACGAAAATGAGTTTCATAAAAAAATTATTACTTCTTCCAGTCCCCCGCCGTTAGTCTGTTTTTCCCTTTCATGTACCAGTCATGGGGGTTGGACTCTTGTATCTGTTCCCAGAGTTTTTTCGCGGTTTCTGTGTAAAGTTTGGTTTCATAAACCTGCCTGCGGGCTTCCTCCTTCGCTTTTTTGATGGTGCTTCCCAGATGTTCCTGCTCCTGGAGCTCCAGATCAATGTCAAGGTTGTCCGCGTCTTTCACGATTTTCGCTTCAATCGTTTCCCGTGCCTCGTATTCATGCCATATTTGAATAAACTCTTCAGCAACTGCGGTTCCCTGCAGCATATCTTCCAGAGCTTCTTCTTCTTTTCTCTCGACATACATCCTGGACAAAATATGCACATCCCCAGCTCTGCTCTCAGGAATGTCGTGAACGAGTGCCATTTTCATGATTTTTTCGGTGTTTTCAACGCCTTCATGTTTCGCGATGAGTAACGCGAGCCAGATAACCCGGTAAATATGCTCGGTAGGGCTTGCAAAATCATGCCCGTAAAACTGACCCCACGCCCGCTGGAGATGTCGCAGGCAGCCAATTTCATACATAAATGCAAGGTCTTTCGTAAGTTCTGTATTCATACCATGATGATTATAAACGATCACGCGTAATATAAAACCGCAGGGAGCTACAATCATTTTTCCGCCGGTATTGTTCCGCAAAATAGTGATCGGATCAAATGACGGATTGTTACTATATTGAAATATATAACGAAATATATATAATATTCTATAATGAACACGACGGTCGCTATCAGCCCGGATATTTTGGATTTGCTGAATTATCTGGCAAAAAAAAGAAACAAGAATAAAAAGGAGATTGTAGAGTTATGCATTCGTAAAGAATATCAGGAAGAGCTCAAGAAAAAAGTGGGTGGGCAAAATGATATGTTTGAAGATGTTGTTGCAGATAAACAGTTTAAATACGACCTTTCAGGGATATCCTTTGATCCAAACGAACATGATGAGGTCATGGCTTATGATGATGATGAGTTGTTACGTAAAGCTTTAAGAATAGATTGAAAATGGAGTACATTGCTGATACAAGCTTTTTCTTTACTGTATTTGAGGTGTTCCTGCAGAAAAAAGGATTTGCAGAGTATGCTATAAAAGAAAGCGATAAAGTAAAGTTGGGAGAATTGCTTGAAAAGGAGAAAGTGGTTTATGTTATGCCATCGGTACTTTGTGAATTAGAACTAATATTACGAAAAAAATTTGTGTTTAAAGTTATTTCCGCGTTGAGAGACAGAAAAATTATTTCTACTCTGGAAGAAGGGAATGAGTTCGTCAAAGAAATTAAATTTTTAGTTAAGGAATTTCTCGGGATTGTTATCTCTAAGTATGAGGTCAAGGGTACCCAAGTGAAAGTTATTCTTGAGGATGCCTTGGGATTGTATAATCGCTACTATCTTAGAAGTTCATTTCAGGATTGTGTAGTAGTTGCTGAAGCAAAAAACAGAAATTTATGTCTTATCAGCTTTGACAACAGACAGAAAAAAATCGCCAGCAATGAGGAATGCGCAGTCCTGTAGGGAACAATAATCATTGTTCCACAGTCATTATGTTACAAGCATTGTTCCGTCGGTATTGTTCCCACAATCCTCGTCCCATATGACAGCCCGCATGGAACAGGCAAGCCTGTTCTATGCGGGTTTTGTATGTATATCGATTTATACCAGATCTCCGACCATCATCGGCCATTGTCTTGGGATAAATGGTTTGCCTTGCATTTCGTCTTTCAGGTTGTCCAATTCAGGGAAAGGATCATTTTCCAGCTTCGAGGCGGAAGAAAGATTTTTGTTTCCAACGGCTGATAGCTCCTTTTCGCCGATAACGATTGAGTGGGGGACGAGGTCGCGATATGCCTGTTTGATCCTCCATGAGACGCTTTCGCTTCGGTTGTCGATTTCTATGCGGATATTGTACGCGTATTTTTCTACAATTTTCTGGCAGAACTGTAGAGCGCGTTGCTCCTGATCAGAGGCGGAATACTGGTTATTTTCCCCTGCGACAGGGATTAACCGTACCTGTACAGGATAGAGCCATAATGGCATTGATTCTTTAAAATTATCAAGAATCATATAGAGATACCTTTCAAATCCACCGGGTACTGCTGAATGGATAATTGCGGGGTTTTGTTTATTACCGTTTTTGTCCATATATTCTATTCCAAGGCGGGCAGCGTTGCCGACATCTATCTGGATACAGGCGATCTCACGTGATTGGCCGAGTTTGTCCATTATTTTGTAATCAACGTTGATGATCCAGTACCGGTCTTTCTGATCTTCATGAATACCGACGAGGATATCACGTTTTCCATTCACAGCGATTGCTTTGATCTCTTCCTGGTACTGATTCCATACTTGTTCTGAGGCAACTTCGGCAACGATGTGGTACTCTCTGTTCGCCTCACCTGCCGCTTCAATAAGTACTTCTTCGATTCGAGAATACCACTCGAACGCTTCATGTACGTCTTTAAAGTACGGATGTAGATCCGGCATAAAGAATCGTCTGCCTCTATAGAGCATCATTAATTCTCCCCGCTGCTCATAGCGGTAGCAGTCTGAGATAGAAAAATGCCCGAACGGCAGGTTCTTGTGGCTGAGCTTCTTTCCGGCGGCGAGGTTAAATTGCGGGTAGCTCGCGTCATAGCCCATGATATAGTGCTTATTCTTTCCGGAGCCAGCTTTGAAGAGTCGATCTCCGTAGAGATTCGCGTACGCTTCAACGACCGGGTAAGACTCGTCAAACATGTTTGAGCCGAGCATTTCGTAGATAGGGAAGCCAATTTTATGCATGAGCTGTCGCGCGTAGTCCTGCACGAGTCGCATGATCAGATGCGCGCGGTAATCGTATTGCACGAGACCAGCTCCGGCATTCGGTTCCCAGTTGAAGCCGAGTTTAGACGCGTAGTGTAAGTATTCAGGTTTTTCGTCTTTTGGCGAGACGATTACTTCTTCAAACGCTTCACGGCGGATGAAGTCGATAAAACCTGGTTGTGCATATGCATTTTGACTGGAACAAAGATTATTGAATCCCAGGGATTGAATATACTCATTGGCGTTATAGATTTTTCCTTGTTTTGATATTACTACGTAGTTCATGATGTTTAATTTTTGATTAAGGCAGGAACAATGATTATTGTTCCCTACTGAATGTTGATGTGGGGATTTTTGTTTTATGCTGTGTCTCTGGAAAAAGAAAAATCTCCCGGCCACCGGGAGAAAATTTCGTCATTGAATATGTATTAAAAAACACGCATTACAACCCCGGCGGCACAATCGTCGCCGTCGTTGTAAACATCGAGTTGTTACAATATATGTGTTTCAAAGTAGAGTATTATAGCATGGGGAGGGGGGATTGGGAAATTTTCAGTAAGTTTGAGTCAGGAACTGGTAGCTTCTGCTCTTTGTTTTTATT
>JBMCLJ010000099.1:0-4527 GCA_048615375.1 Candidatus Dojkabacteria bacterium
CCTGATCGACGTTGGACTCGACTATGTAGAGATCGGTCAGACACTGGACTCATTATCCGGCGGAGAATCACAACGCCTGAAACTCGCTACCCGCCTCCAGAAAAAAGGTGAATTTTACATTCTGGATGAACCAACATCTGGTCTACACTTCGCCGATATCGAGAAACTGATGAAATTTCTCAATCTACTCGTCGATAACGGTAACACAGTACTCGTCATCGAACACAATCTTGATATTATCAGGAATGCAGACTGGATCATCGATATGGGCCCGGAAGGTGGCGATAAGGGTGGGTACATAGTCGCGGAAGGCACACCAGAGGAGATACGAAACAACTCCAGATCTGTAACAGGGCGGTATATGTAGAATGAGTAATTCGTAGTGGGGAAACGAAAGTATCAAATCGATTTCAACATCGATGATATATTTGTTTATAATCGAATATATTGTTCGTTATATTCTCACATGCTAGAATATACTTATGAATGAATACTTTCACGCGAGCAACCCCTGGTGGAGAAATTCTACATTTGATACATCAATTCCACGCCAGGATTACACTGATAAGCTGTTAAAAAACTTTGACCAGCAATTAATCCAAATAATTACTGGATTGAGACGTGTGGGGAAAAGTACGATTGTTCGACAGCTTATACAACGGTTGATTACGGAAAAGTGTATCGATCCACACAGAATATTCTGGTTTTCCGCGGAAGAACGTATTATTGAAAACATACCTTTGAGCAGTATTATTAATGAATTCAGGGCTTTTTTTGAAATAGAAAGCTCTGAGCAAATCATAGTGTGTATTGATGAGGTACAATTCCGACCCACATGGGTTCAGGAAATCAAATCCCTCTACGACATAGAGAATACTAAGTTTATTCTGACGGGTTCATCAGCCTTACTACTTTCTGAACATACTGATCTCCTGACTGGAAGGTTTCTTAAAACAGTTGTCTATCCATTAAACTTCAAGGAATTCCTCGAATTCACAGGCAAAACTCTCGATCCGACTAATCCAGCAAGGAACGCAAAACGCGCTGACAACTACCTGAAAACAGGAGGAATGCCAGAGTATGTTCTCAGAAAGCCAGAAAACTATCTTCAAACTACTGTAGAGAGTATTCTTTTCCGCGACCTGGTAACTTCATACAAAATTCGCAGTCCATTCATGCTTGGCAAGATGCTTGCTTTATTTGCTGACAGAGTGGGAACCCGCTCAAGTTCACCTAAACTCGCCCGTATCCTCGAAGTCAGCAAAGACGCGGTACTGGATTATACAACATACATGGAGATGGTCTTTCTCACCTCCCGGCTGCCAATCTTTTCTTCATCAAGAAACGAACAAATATACAACGCGGATAAAATCTACTTTGAAGATGTAGGAGTTTTACACACGTTTTCAAGGAAATTTAACCAGGGGGCAGCTGCGGAAAACGCTGTAGTCAATCATTTACACAGAAATGTACTTCAAGACATACGAACCATAATCGGTTACTGGTGGAAAGACGGGAAAGAAATTGACTTTGTGGTACATGAACAAGGCAAAACCCACGCGATTGAGGTCAAGCAAGTTGATTATATTGAAGATTTAACTACCCACCAACTAGAATACGCGCTTAAATACGTAAAATTTGACTCTATCACGATTGTGACAAGAAAGCTGGAAGGCGAAGTACATCTCAAGGGACACCAGGCGACACTGGTTCCTTTGTATAAGTTCCTGTTGAACGAAAAGTGACAGAATGATAGCTGGTAGTGACAGTTGTACTATAAACTGGCAGTATCCTGGAGGAAAACCACTCGAAGGAGAGGGTGTTCTGGAGACTTGTTATCGGGAAGTGTACGAGGAAACAAATCTTGAACTTAAGAGCTTTTGTGTTATGCCGACATTTTTTGGGTACTACCTGATCGAATCGTATAACACCGCGACAAAAGAAAAGACTGATGAGTTTCTTCAATTACGGCTCCTTGTAAAACTTGCTCTACCAGCTGACAAATTACCTCTCGCTCCTAATGAACGCGAAGGTGATACCGGGCAGATCGTGAGTGTGCAGGCGTGTACCCTGGAAGAGGCGTATCAGGTAATTCCCTGGTTACGAGAAACAGAAGAAAATCACACGTTCATAGCCCGTATCTCGCCACTCCTCTAATTGAGTTGTATCGAGAACTTGTAATCCTGTTGTAAACGTTTACTCACTCTGAGATTCATCCTGTTTATATTGTTTAAACTGGGCAACAGCGTTTTTGCCCTCGATCACCGTAACTGCGATGTCTTTTATTTGTCTTGTCGCATCCGTTAACTGGGTCTTGAGATTCCGAATCTCTTCTGATTGCGACTTGATCGTTGCCTCCAGGTTGTGAATAGTAATATCTGAGACTTTTTTCTCTCCTTCGATCTCCTTCATCTGCAGATTGTATTTTGTTTCCAGTTCACGGGTTATTTCTTTTGCAGTCTCTGTTTTAACCTTTGCCACATCAGTTTCAAGTCTCTTTTCTAAAAGTACAACCTGTTCCTGCAGTGTTGTAAACTCTTGAGTTCTCGCATCAAGCTCCTTTTTACGTTGACCAATCTCCTCTTCTTCTTTTTGACGTTTTGCTTTGTACTGTTCTTCCTCTACTTTTCTTTTTTGTTTTAATTCATAATCGTACTCATCCTCTTCACGTCTTCTGTTTTTTTTAGCATCTTCAACTTCTTCCTGAAGTCGCTGCAATTCTTTATGTTTTTGCGCATCAAGGTCTTCTTTGAGTTTCTCAAGGGTTAGTCTAGTCTTCTCTTCTTCTTCAATTCTGGTCTGAATAATTGTCCTCAATGTATCAGCTTCATAGTTGATCTTCTGCATATCTTCGAGCTTGGTTTTCGCATCAGAGACCTGTTTCCGAAGATCCTCAAGCCTCTCAGACTCATCAACCATTTGATCGACAAGACTAGAAATTGTAGCGTTAATCTTGATTTTCAACTTGCTCAGATCGTCTACAATCGTATCGGGAGAATTAACATGTATCGAATCTGATTTTGGTTTATTTCCAGAGTTCTTATCAGGTTGCGCCTGCTGTGAACTCATATTGTTGATCTGTTTCGCAAGCTCCTCGTACGCTTCGAGAATTTCGTTTTTAGTGTTTTTAGAACTAACTTTCTGTGCCATGTATTAATTGTAGCAAAATCACATCAATATAAACATTCAGTCACCTTCTCGAGTGCAACCTCTACCTGCTTCCCAGTTCGCATATTCTTTACCTGTGCATTCATAGTTTGAAGCTCGTTTTCTTCTATAATAATTATATTTGTAAATCTCTTCCTGTCAGCGTACTGGAGAGATCTGGTTAATTGCTGAATCTCTAAACCAGTTTCCACGTTATTGCCTTGAGCGCGAAGCTCATTGGCTAATTTCATAACGGTTTCTCTCGCAGCTTCCAGAAGTACCGGGATATAAATTTTCTGAGGTCTTGTTTGCTCAGAAATACTTTCAAGCATTCCCCACTTTTCCAGGAATAGATACATTGATTCGTCCCCGGGGGCCATCCCAACTGCTGGAAAAGACTGAGAGCCAAAGATTCCTGCCAGTCCGTTGTAACGACCTCCACCAAACATTGCCCGATTATTTTCCGGGTCATTGTCAAATACTTCGAACACCAGACCATCATAATAATCAAATCCTCTGATGACATCGGGTCTGAATTGAATCCAGTCACTGTATCCCAGTTCAATCAGACTAGTTATCACTTGACTGGTTTCCAGGAAGCCTTCAGACTCTTCAAGCTGCGGGAGATCCTGTACAAGAGCATGAATATCCCTGCATTCCATAAATTTTTGGAGAATACTAATCTGCTCTGGAGATAATCTACACGCTTGAAGACGAGTCATAAACTCTTCCGAACTCAGCTTTTCCCACTTATCAAGAATTCTTACGACATCCACTTTTATTTCCGGAAGTATCCCAGCTGCTGAATCCAATATAAAGTCAATAAGTTTACGATTATTGACTTTCATCACAAACGAATCTTTAGGAGGGTTAAATGCAAGTACCAACTCCAGAGATAATTGTAATACTTCAATTTCTGCCTCAATCGAATTTGAACCAAAAATATCACAGTTCAACTGCCAGAATTCCCGGTTCCGTCCCCGTTGTGGTTTCTGGAATCGCATAAAATTTGCGATAGAAAAGTACCGTATTGGTTTTGGAACCTGGTCGATTATTCGTGAGACCAGCCTCGTAACGGATGGGGTCATTTCCGGTCTGATGGCGTATTCTGTTCCATCCCGTTCAAAGGTCATCAGCTCACTCCCCCCAACATCTTCTCCTGACTTTGCGCGATACAATTCAGCGTTTTCTACAATTGGCGTGAGGTATTCTTCATACCCAAACCTAGTGCAAACATCTCTCCAGGTATCGAAAATATACTTCCGAACCCTGAACTCATCAGGAAACCAGTCACTGGTTCCACGGAGAGGTTTATTTGATAATTTTCTATAATTTTTTATTTTTGACATGATAATTCAAGCTATGCTTAAGGATGTACTG
>JBMCLJ010000100.1:0-4462 GCA_048615375.1 Candidatus Dojkabacteria bacterium
CCGCTCTAGGATCGGGACTTGATATTGACCGGCCGTTTGGGAACATGATTGTAAATATGGGAAGCGGGACAACAGAAACAGCCATAATTTCGCTTAATGGGGTGGTCATTTCCAATTCTTCAAAATTAGCTTCTCACGCACTTAATGAAGCTATCATTGTGTATTTTAAAAAAGTGTACGGTTTGATTATAGGTGAGGCTATGGCAGAGAAGATTAAGCTCAATGTCTGTAGTGCTATAACGGTAGAAACGCAACGGGAGCTTGATGTACGTGGTAGAGACGCCACAACCGGTATGCCGAGAAATGTTCTTGTCCGCACCAATGATATGCATGAAGCTATCAAATCGATTCTCAATCAAATCATTCTGTCGATTCGTTCGGTTCTCGAGCAGACACCTCCCGAACTTTCGTCGGATGTTGTAGATACCGGTATTGTGGTGAGTGGAGGTGGTGTGCTGCTTGATAAGTTTTCGAATTTATTAGTAAAAGCCCTCGGTATTCCGGTTGTAACTGCCGAGAACCCTATCCACGCCACAGCGCTCGGTATCCAGAAAATTCTTGATGATTTTGACAGGTACAGTTATAAGGGTAAGGTTTGAGTCAATAGTTCAATAATTAACTGGAAATATAAGTGTGCCAATTCCCTGGCAGTATGGATAAAAAACAGATAAATCTCGAAGGTAAATTGGCACTTTGATTTAAATTTGTTTCATGGATTCAAGAATTTGTTGTAATTCTTCACGTTCTTGAGGCTCGAGCTCATTTGTGGATGGGGTTAAGCCAAAGAACGCTTTTTGTAATGGGCTACTTTCTCCTGGTATGAATTCGTTGGAGAATGAACCATCAAGATTTATAGTTCTGTCCGTACCAAATATTGATACCTGCATCGTGGTAGCTGCAATACATTCTTCTATATCTGGTCCCGCGCATGTCTGGCCGGTTGATTGCTCAAGGTTAATATGCAGTTCAGCTCCACCGGGACTTGTCAGTACGATGCTCTGTGGTGCGAATGGATCCGTACAATCTGCCGGGTTTTTATGTAAGCTTCCCCAGTAGCCATCGCAGGTGAATTGCGTAAACTGGTCTTTAAAAGGTGATTCCCCAAAGCTGACTTTCCAGGTTTCTGGATAGGTGAAACTGACTCCATAATATTCGTTCTGAAAAGTACGGGTAGTTATCTGAGTGGACTCTGCATTCTCTGGGGTTGACGTAACCATAGTTCCGGCACTTTGCTGTTGAGTGTCCTGATTGTTGTTAACAGGGTTGTTATTATTTGTGGCTACGAGATGATATCCCGTAAAGCCCGCGACTACACCTGTAACCAGTATGGTTCCAGTAATTACAGCGATTCCAGAATTTGATGTTAGTAATGATTTGTGTGGTGTTTTCATAATTGTTTTTTGTTGGTTATGTATTAATTGATCGAATGGGGGTGAGTGAAGTTTTCCAGGTGCTGCGTAGGTCTCACTCCCCCCAACACTCTTCAGAGCAGTACAGATAGTAGGCAGAGTCGTCGAGTAAGCGATATTTTTCGCTTTCAACTGTTCTTTGAGTTTTTTTATGGCACGATAAAATCGCCACTTGCATGTGTTTTCTTTCGCGTTTTGGACTTGAGCAATTTCATTGAACTGCATATCTTCCCAGAGGCGTAGAGCAATCGTTTCCTGCTCAATAGGGGAAAGAATTTTTAGTTCTTCTTGTATTATGTTTAGTAGCTCTTTGCTCATGATCTCATCCACAAATGAAATATCAGGGTAATCTACACCTGAGAATTCCTTTATATCCTCGTTAAACTCAGCATGTACAGGCTGTCTGTACGTTTCGTACGCGAAATTTCTCGCGGTCTGGAAGAGCCAGTATTTCGTACTGATACCTCGCCATTCAAAGTCCCCGATTTTTTCATATAGCTTCATAAAGACTCTCGATGTTATATCTTCCGCATCGTGCTGATCATTGACGATAGAATACGAGAAACGATAGACATCGTTGACAAATAAAGTATATAGCTCGCTGAATCCTTCCCTTGATTTCTTTGCTTTCTGAAGAAGTTTTTTTTCTTTTTCAAGTAAATTATTTTTCATATCCTGCAAGATACATGCAACGAATCATAGTTGTTTTAACGTTGCCTGTATATATATATGAAAAAAACGGGGAAATAGTTGGTGGATCTGTAAAAAGTATTGCTACTGTAATTACTTTATCCAGGCTTCGATTATAAACCATAGAGATGATCTGTCGTGCAAAAACAGATCTCGAGCAAAGATACTTTATTGTTTCAATAAAATTCTGCTCCAGCTCCTATGCTCTAAAAAATACCGCCTACTTAATTGAGTTATAGTATTGTTTCACTTCTTCCATTGTTGAGACTACGATGCCGTATATGCCGATACCTCCGGAAATAACGTTACCGAACATAAAGGTCGCGGTCTGGAGAATTGGGATCGCGAGAGGGAAGTTTTTTACGGAGTGATCATTATCATCATTGAATTTCATTCCATAGTAGATCTCAAATCCTCCGAGAACAATAGTCGGGATGAATAACGGGAAGCAAATCAGCCCGAAGCCAATTGTGCCAAGTACAAGTAATAAAAAACCTCCAATGGTAAAGATGAGATTGCAGATACCGCTTACGATGGTAAGTACACCATAGGTTTTCAGGTTTTGTGGTTTGACTCCCGCTACATAGCCCTGCATAACCGGTTGGGATTGGTTGTGTTGGGTTTGTGCTTGATTCTGTTCCGGAGCCTGATAGCTGCCGGAAGTATTCGTGTCCTGAGCCGCATTTGTGTCGGGAGAACTGTTTGTGGTTGTATTGTTTGTTGTCATGAAGTGATTGTACACTAAATTTAGCCTGGTTTGTACCCTTAGAAGCTAATATCTCTTCGCTGAGCATTGCGTATTAACTCTTTATGCCGTTTTAGCATTATACCATCTTCATTACTAAAGAATGACGTGTTCAATTCCAGGAGAGTCGTAAGTGCACGAAGTGCGATGTCTCTCAAATTTGCCTGAACTTCATCCGGGATAGAAGCATTGTGAAGCGAGGAAAACATAAATGTTTGACCAGTAAACTGACCGTTCGACAGTGTACTTGTAGCGCGTAGGCAATACCAGGTTGTCTTGTTCATCCCTACGTGTAGCTGAACAGAAGTATCATAGTGTTTACCTTTAAAATGATCATGTAAGTCATACCTGGTTACTTGATGAAAAAAACTCCAATACATACAAACCCGAATACCAGCCGGTAGAGCCATATCCATAGAAGGTTGTCGCGCTTTAGCCAGGATACCATGATATGAATGGAGAGAATGCCCGCTGCGAATGAGAAAATTTCTGCAAGGAGTAGCTCCATATTGAGCGCGACTTCCCGATTAATGACAAGGGCGTTAAGCGCTGCCAGCCCCGTCGCGGGAAGCGACATGAGAAATACAAATTTCGCGGCGATTTCCCGGTTTATATTACTGAAAAAAGTTGTAGTAAGCGTAACACCTGAGCGGGAAACTCCCGGAAGTACCGCGAATATCTGAGCAAGCGAAAGAAGCAATGTGTCCAGCCAGGAAATAGTTGATTTGCTCCGTGCGGGTGTGCTTGTTCGTGATCCTATGTAAAAGAGTGTTCCGAATACAAGAGACATTATGCCTATGAGAAGCAGTGAATACTCCCAGGTTTCGAAGGAAACCTCGTACACATTCTTGATTAGGACGCCAACGATACCTATCGGGATAACACTTGCTATAAATTTTGGTACGAGTGCTTTGTCTTTGAGGAAGTTTTGTTCAGCAGAAGTGCTCGGAATTACGCTTTTAATAATCTGGAGAATATCTTTTCGGTAGTAGATGAGCACCGCGAGAAACGTTCCAAGATTCACCGCTTCAACTATTCCTTCATTGTGATAGTTGGTAAGTTTTCCCAGGAGGATGACATGCCCGGAGCTGGAGATGGGCAGGAATTCTGTAAGTCCCTGGATAACTCCAAGGAGAATAGCTATTAACATACAGCATTATAAAGCTTTGTTTACATCGATTCTATACTTTTTGATTTTGTTACCCTGCAAACAGTGTCATCATCGCGCCCGCGCAGCAGCAGAGAAGTAGTACAGCGACGACTACACCTACTATGATAAGTACTGTGTTGTTGTTGCTTTTGCTTGCCGGAGGAGCGTTGTTTACGACGGGTTGCCCCTGTACTGGCTCTGTTGCCTGGGCTTGACCAGGAGTGGTTGTGTTTGTAGGAGGTGTATATGAGTGTACCTGGTTTGAGTGATCCGTGGTACTTGTATTGGTTGGGTTTGTATTGTTAGTATCCATGATTTTTTGTTCAAGTTATGTTGCCAGGCAATTCGCCGACGCGAAAGGATGCTTGCAATAGGTATTATAGGAAGTTTTTGGGAATGTGTCTATGATAAGCAGGGTTGTTCAGTGAATATCCAGTCTCTGAGACCGTTGATTAACCCCTGTTCCTG
>JBMCLJ010000101.1:0-4191 GCA_048615375.1 Candidatus Dojkabacteria bacterium
TGCTTATTACGAACAAATACATAACCTTCATTATAAGAAGATATGATTTCTGCATTACCATCATGTATAGTTTTATTGCCAAAATGAAAATACGCCATATTGTGTGATTATATCGACTATTCCAATTTATAAAAGTCGTCTGGACAATCTCTCAGTACATGTTTATGATAGAGCTATGAAGAAGTACATTTTCAGTGTGCTTGTAATCGTTGTACTTACAGCTTTTGCTTTTACACCGGCATGGGAAAATATCTACGGCTATTTTGGAAGGCAGGAGAGAACCGGGAGCACTTCTTTATTGAGCGTTGAATCACTCGCTGGCGAATATCGTGTTTTCATTGATGGGGAAGAACGAGGAGAGGTCGCTGATAAAGGAAGGACGGAAATCGTAAAAATTACTCCTGGAAAACGAGAAGTACGGCTTGAAAGAAACTATCCAGATCAAGATTTTTTCTATACTCTCACTCGACAGGTCGAGTTTTTGCCCTCCTCTGAAGTTCAAATTGTATGGGAAGCTGGACCGACACTGGAGTCTTCCAACGGAAATATCAAGTACTTCACGAGGATACATAAACCCAGAGGGGCTGAAATTTACATTATCCCTTTTCCACAGACCGCGAAAGTAGAATTTGATTCGAGGCATTCAGAAAAGAATTTATTTGAAATCTTTGACACTAATTTACATACAATACGCATTACGAATGGCGAAGGATTTGAGCCTCAATCAGTTCAGGTAAATCTCCAGGATGGTCAAAATGGTAAATTATTGACAAATTTGAAGCTTGTTGTCGAAGTTTATCTTTATAAGTATCCTTTTCATTGACATTTTTTCAATTTGAGTTTTAATAGAATACAGAATGAGTTCAAGACATCCGACAACGGTAATTGTAAATGGCGCCAACTGGGTTGGTAGTAAGCTTGTTGAGTTGCTACTGGATCAGAAAGGGAATGTAGTAGTTATTGATGACTTTACTCCCTTGAATATGCCATTCGTAAAAAGATATTCTTCGAGCAAGCATTTTGTATTTATTGAAAAAGATAAAATTGATTCTGTCCGCACCAGTTTTTCCCATATTAAATACTTCATCCATTTAAAACATGATTTTGACACGGAGGATGATCGGATATCCAGTAAATCATTTGTTCGTGAAACTAAGTTTGTAGATGATGTGCTTACTATTGCTTTGGAGAAAAACAGTACGTATATCCTTACTTCGAGTATTCACCTTCATAAAGATTTTTTATTTAAAAAGCATTATACCCGCGATGAAAACGCGTATAATGAATCAGACCTGCAGGACTATGTTGAAAAAACAGTACAGGAATACGTGGATAAAGCTGGGCTTAACGGAAGAATTGTGCGTCTGGGTAACGTCTACGGCCCGGATATGGATCTGGAAAAAGATCCATTGCTCCATCAGATCATTCTGGATGCACTCACAAGTGATGAGATCCGTGTCTATGGCGATGGGCTTGAATTCATGTATTATGTTTACATTACTGACGCTGTTCAGGGAATTTTGAAAGCATTATTCTATCCTGATACTCAAGGTAAGGCATACGCGATCACACACCCTGATGAAATCTCAGTACTCTCGATCGTAAATAAGATTCTAGCCCTGGAGCCAAGAGCGCGCAAGATAAAATTTCTTAAAGGTAAAGGTGCAGTCGATCCATTGTATCAGAAGGCTTATATTCCTGATGAGAATTTAAGCGATATTGGATGGAAGCCACATGTCGCATTTGACAGGGGAATGGCAAGGTTGTTTGCTTCCATTCGTCAGGAAGCGTCATCGCTTCATAGTGATTCTTACGCACAACCGGGTACAAAGGAGAATATAAGGAAAACTATACCTCAACACGATGAAGAGGTTCAGGTTGGTTTTGACGAGACGGTCAATTTAACAAATACATTTTTCGGGTCAGGAAACCAGGATGATCACCTGGAATTTAAAGATTTTTATAAGAAGTTCAGTAATACTAAAAAGGTAAAAAAAGCTGTCGCAGTTCAACCTCATAAATCAAAACCCCAGAAGGTAGCAATTACGCTTGCTGCAAAGCGTCAGGAACAGTACCGGCCAAAGCAGTCAGCTCCAGTACGTGCCGCAAAAGCTGCTCTGTTCATCACGCTGTTCGTTGTGTTATATATATTTTTTATTGTGCCAGTATTCCGGGTTGGGTTTTTGCTTTGGGATATTAATCAGGAATCGAAAAACGTTTCTCAAGTCTTATCAGAGTCAGGAAATGGCTCAATTTCTCCGCCAGGGCTGGGACCGAGGGCGGAGAAAGATCTCGTAGGTATAGGCTGGGCTGTTAATCTTTTTAACCTGGACGATCTGGAATCCAATATTATCGATGTCACTTATGGCATAGATTCTGCTGCTTCAGCTCATGCTCAGATTCAGGAAAAGAGATTAGAACCGTATGTTTCTGGTAGTGTTTCTGTCTCAGAGGAAGATATCACAAATATACAGAGTATCTTGATTATGCTTGATGAATCACAGCAGCAGCTCGATGCTATTGAAAAAATCAGCTTGCCATACGGCGGTAATCAGCATGTGAGAAGTATCAGATCCTGGTCGTACACTACTGAAGACAACCTGCGGTTGAACACAGAATAACTATCTGTTTGTATGAGTAGTAACAACGATATTCTATGTAATGGTGGAGTGGGGAGCAATTGATAGTTCTTCGTATTTCCAAATGTGCTGTAAATGTGTATGATGAATCACGCTTGTATTATTAATCATAGCTTACTTGTATTATGGAATTAACTGCCTTTACTGAATTAGGAATTATTCTTGGTTTGGCGGCATTATTAGGGATTGTGTTTACACGCCTGAAGCAGCCTGCAATTCTTGGTTATATTCTCTGTGGTCTTATAATAGGACCGCTCACAACGCAGTACCACCCACAGGAAGAACAAATTGAGCTTTTTAAAGATGTCGGTATTACCTTGCTTCTTTTTGTGCTTGGGCTGGAGTTAAATATTAAAGAATTGAAAAATCTTGGTTCTGTCGCGTTTGCGACAGGAATAGGTCAGATAATTTTTACGTCCGGTGTTGGATATTTTCTCAGTCTTGTACTTGGGTTCGGCTTTATCGATTCGATGTATATAGCGATTGCGCTAACATTCAGTTCGACTATTATTATCGTCAAACTTTTATCTACCAAGGGGCAGATAGACTCTTTGTACGGGAGAATAAGTGTTGGATTTCTGCTGGTTCAGGACTTTGTCGCAATATTGTTGATTATTGGATTGACCGCCATGAATGGCGTTGATGGAGCATCAGGTAGCGGAATTGTATTGAACCTTGGTTTAACAGCATTAAAAGGCGTTCTTGTTGGAGCCATTGTTTTTGTGTTTGCACGATTCGTGCTTAACCCGTTGCTTAACGTGATTCGTAGAGATAAGGAAATACTTTTCATTACTGTTATTGCATGGGCGGTGCTTCTGGCAGGGTTTATGCATCTGCCTGTAATTGGTTTTTCTATTGAAATTGGCGGGTTATTAGCAGGTATAACCTTATCTGGAAGGTTTGAACACTTGCAAATTGAAAGTTGGACACGTCCCCTCCGTGATTTTTTCCTGATCCTTTTCTTTGTAGTTCTTGGTTTGCAAATAAGCGTTGATTCTATAAGTTCTTCGCTTCTACCTGCAGTGCTTTTCTCTTTGTTTGTACTTATTGGCAACCCGCTTATTGTGATGATTATTATGGGAGCCTTAGGTTATTCAAGCAAAATCGGTTTCCTTACCAGCCTTGCGGTAGCCCAGATTTCAGAATTCAGCTTGATCCTTATAAACTTTGCAATGGATTTAGGACATGTTGATGCCACTGTACTTACTACCGTTACATTAGTGGGAGGTATTACAATGACGGTATCTACGTACTTGATTTACTATAATGAGGAAATATATGAGCGCTTTTCCCGTTATCTCAAAGTATTTGAGTTTTCGAAAAAGAAGGCAAATGAGACTATGCCGGTAGAAGATACTATTGAGGCAGTGCTTTTTGGTTGTCACCGCATGGGGCGTAAACTCCTTAAGTCTGTACCGGGAGCCAAAAAACATTGGCTGGTTGTGGACATAGATCCACAGATTGTTGCTCAGTTACAAAAAGAAGGATACAAGGCATGTTATGGAGATATCGGGGACAGTGAATTATATGAAGCATTTAAGATATCCGGTGC
>JBMCLJ010000102.1:0-4053 GCA_048615375.1 Candidatus Dojkabacteria bacterium
CATAATGCACCGGAAGGGTGGTAATCTCTTCAACAGCCTTTCCCAGTTGCTCAAAAGCGGCGTCATAGGATTTTGTATTCCTGTAGGTATAGGGAAAGATTGAGTTGATTTTATTAATCAAGGTTTTTCCATTGAGTTCGTATGAAGCTTCGAGATCGCGCGGGAAGGATATCTGGGCGGTTTGTTTCGTGGTATGCTCATAGGACATGAGCATGAGTGAGTCGGTGAGGAGAGATTCGTTGTTGCCTCTGGCGTCAACTCCTATAACGAGGAGATTTGTCCGCCCGTTAGTTTTTTCAAGCTTTTCAATAGCTGAAGACTTGCTTGCAACTATGCTTGAAGCGGTTTTCATCGGGTCAAAGAAGCCAACCTCAAGACCGGATTTACGTAGTTCGCCGACATGGTAGGAATAGAACCCAGCGCCAAAAGCTGACGCGAGTAAAACAGTGCTCATAAATTTATGTGCTATCATCCATCCAAAAGGGTTTGTGAAGAATCGTGGTTTTTTCTTCACTGGAGTTTGTTTCATAACGTTTCCCTCGGAGTTACTTCGATACCGGTGTCTGCGTGTAGGATAGTTGCTCTGTTCTTCAATATCTATCTGTACTGAAGTAAGACCACCTCTACTCGTCTTTCTCGCTCTGCGTGTTGGGTACTGAGTATGGTCTGGATGATTATTTGCGTGTCCACCAAACTTCATGTTTTATTCTATCATGTATATCTTGGTTGTCATGATAAAGGAAAAATCGAATTTGAAAAGGGGCAGGTGTTTTTGTTTGTTGGGCAGTTTTTAACGTTCACCAGAATTGAGTAAATGGAAATTACACTGATTTGACTTTTGAGATTACCAGGAGTTGTTCCTGATCCAGAGAGCGGGATGTATGGAGCACGTTAAAACCAGTAGAGTCCATCATATTCATGACTTCAGTATAATTTTGATGTTTACCTCTCCAAGTAATTATCTTATCACCTTTTAAAAGTATAATTGTTTTAGTGAAATTATGTAATTCGAACTTAATGTTTATATCAAATTTTAATGATATTTTGGTAAATCTTGAATGTTCTTTTTCGTCATAATATGCTTCAACCTCATAAATATCTTCACTAATATTAAGAAGATCCAAAATAATTCTTTCTTGTTCATCCAGATTGCAATAATTCGTTTCGCTACTTGCAAAATCAAAATACATACGAGAACGCTTTGTATCAAGTTTTTCAGAGTATAGCAGGATGTCTGATGTAGCATTCATACTATTATTTAACATAACAAAAGGAAGATTTATTAATCTTTGGTTCGCTGGAGTATCTCCAAAAAGAATGACGATATTTGCATATACTTCTTCTCCATCCTTCTGATTTGAGTTAACAAAAAGTGTCTTTTGAAAAGTACTATAAATTAAATCTAAGTATTCCTCCTCAATTGAAATATCGTCTCCAAACCACTTTCGCATATTATCTACAGCTATCTTCGCCATATCCTTGCTATAATCTACAATGATATACTTGTTAAGTAATTTAAGATTTATAAGTTTCTGTATGAAACTTTTAACAGGTAAACCATTACCCGATCCCAAGTCGACAACGTTTACTTTTTTATAGTCTTGAATAAGTGATAGTAAGTATTCAAAATTTTTTTCTAACAGTAAAATATTATTATTTAATGCATTAGGATTGCTTTCCTTAGCTAGTTTGTTTACATATCTGTCCCAGTACTTTGCGCCTTCATCAAAATATGTGAATTTATGTGGTATCTCTCTATAGCTTTCAATGCTATTAATTAATTCGATAATCTGATCTTCGTTAAATATTTTATAAAACTCATCTTTTGGCTTGATTGTTTTCTTCAACTTCTTACTCTTATACTTTCTGCTTTTGTACGAAAGATCGGTGAGTATTATATGGTTGTGGTTTGTGTTGAGTATATACTCCCTTTGATCTTCATGCACCAGTTGCAAGTCTACTTTTTCCTCAATAGCATAATCAATCCAGTTGCCTACCGTCCTCTCGGATACTTTATACATTTCAGCTACTTCGTGGTTTGTGAGATATCGCATAGTTCGTTATGTATACATTATATATTTATTCTTTCAAAAATCTAGTGTAAGATAAGTACCGTGTAAGTCTATTCAGAATATATGTTGTCGTGTTGCCGGCAATTGACAACATTTTTAATCTGAACAAGATCCTTCCCCGCTACGTATTACACAAAAATTTTTATGTAACAAACATGAATGCTCATGTCTAATAATAATTATACCATTAAAAACAAACAAAATAAGTATGCTCACAAAAAATACCAGGTTTGGCTGGCACATAACGTAGAAATACTGCTGCACAAAATCGACGAGGAGTCTGAAATGGTCGATACCACTACCCTGACGATAGAAGCCAGTACGCCATCAGAGCTTGTCGCTCGTATAGAAAAAGAATGGGGGATTCTCTGTTCGTTCGATGAGCTTATCCCTGTGTATGAATTCAGAGAATATGAGCATCAGGAAGGAGCTTTTGTCCGGGGATACTTACTTGCGACAAAACTTGACAGGAATGAACTGGATATGATCAAGGAAAAACAGAAGAATGCCAGGTTTGTCTACTATCGGGATCTCTATGATCTTGTTAAACAGTTTGACCGGAGCGACTCGTTTAACGAAGCCTTCTACTCGCTTCTGTCCGTATTGGAAAACAGATATGGCCCTTCCGGGATGCTTGTGTGGATATGAGCTGGTAAAACTATGTAGCTGTTCAACAGGGTGCAGTCGCGGTATTTAAAGTCCTGCAGCTGCATCCATTCACCGTCACAGGCGACGCCTCCTCTCCTGGAAACTGCAACTCCAGTGATGTTTCGTTTTTTCCAGGGTCGATTGGATCAGCAAGAGAATGACGGGAAGCGTTCGGCGAGCAGTGGAAGTGGTTTTAGCTTTTTATTCCGGCAAAACAGCCCAGATAAACTCGAAAATTGCCTTGGTATTGGCGTAGTAAAAGGGGTTTGAAATGACAAGGCCGTTCACCTTGCCTGTCGGGTTGATTATCGCGACTTTACCGTCGTAAATGAGATAGTCAATTACGGACAGGTCCATTCCCATGGGTATCGATTTGTGAAAATACCGTCCTTTTGCCATATTGCTAATATAATCCTGGACAAGTTCTTGAGAGTTTTCAGTAATCTCCCATATCTTCATATCCTTTCTCGCATTATGCGCATCAATAAATAACTTAACGTTTTCCGGGAATGCCTTAATAACTTCTTTGGTGTTCAAGTATGCCCGTAGCTCCTTTGCGCGTAGTACATCGTCATAAATAAGCTTTACACTTTTCCGCCCTTGATATACTTTTATTTCCAGTTCTGACTTCCTGTCTTTAACAGGCATCATTGAGGATATGCTGTCAACCATTGTGGGAAGAGTATCCTTAAGTTTATTAAACTCAGAAAGTTTTTCATCGATAAAGTGTCCTAAATTTTCCGGAGGTTCGGCAACAAGCTTGCGTTTATTTCTGAAGACGGACTGGGTAACGAGTCCTTTCTGTATCATGTTCTGGACATTGAAGTGGGTAGTTGCTCGTTTTATGCCGGATGCTTGAGAAAGCTCCATCACTGAAGAAGAGCCAAGTTCTAAAAGTTTGAGGTATATTTTGATCTCAATTTCTGAAAACCCTAATTTTTCCAGAAAGGCTATTACCGAAGGCATTGCTGATTATAAACTATTTATGTCAAATTGTGGTGACAGTTATCTTGTATTAACAGGTTGTGTAGAATAATAATCTCATTCTACTGAGGATCTAAAGGAGGTGTGTAATTTATGACAATGACAGATAACAATGTTGTTAATGATTGACAACATTTTTTGACTTTTGAAGGTTTTTAATGATAAACTAAAAAAGTGATTAGTGTTAAGCTAAACGACTAATCACTTTTGGTAATAAATTGTGTTATAAAGCCGGTATAGACTTTATGTCTGCTGATTCTACTATAATTTGTTCAGATTAGCAATATTCGGTATGAGACTGTTGCACAACTTCTCCCCCTAGCCCTATACAATAAAAATTGCCATAATT
>JBMCLJ010000103.1:0-4047 GCA_048615375.1 Candidatus Dojkabacteria bacterium
TGCCTTCATCAGCGCCATACACATCCGGTAAACTTCTCCCTGGATAGCCTTCACCCTCCGTGTCAAATCCCTCTGATCCGCATCAGACAGCTCATACCGCCCAGCAGCGCATTTCTTCACCAGCGCGTTTATATCACCTTTTAATGTTTCCGTATTCATAACCAAAAATCTACCACAGCCACTATAGGGCTATGAGTTATAAGGTTAGTAGAGGGGGGTTAACAGGTGCAGATGAATCAATAATCGCCACACCTTATCGTTCCATCATCCCTGGTTAAGATAGTAAACTCTTGTCCAAGGTCTGAGTCTAAATTGTAGTGAACCGAAAATCTTCTTTCTACAACCATTTTATTACCAATTCCTAATAATGACGGCATACGCCAACCAAGGATTTCATGAGGCACTGAAATTCTGATTGACGAATTATAAGTCACTCGAACCTCCTCAAAAACTGAGTATGGTCTCATGTCTTGGTCTACAGATACGATCGTTTTCTCTAGAGAATCAACCAGTACAGATACAGAACCATCTTCAGGATCACGTAAGCGCTCAGGAACGCATTCCAAAGCTCCTACAACGACTAAGGGCGCATGTCCGGGCGGTGGTGTCAAACCCTGGCTTAGACTTTCCGATGTCCGGTCTCCACTACCACACGCAGTTAGAGCAAATAATAAATTAAGTATAAGCCCAATCCTACCTGCAATTCTGTGAAGATTTCGAATTGGGGAATAATGACGCTCATTTTTCATATTTAATTATACCACACAATAAAAATAGTTATAGGGTATAAAATGAATACTCAATCAAGCCCCAACCCATCCACTCCACCATCCCCTAATAACCCCGGCATGTCGACTCCTTCTATCCTGGGCATGGCTCCGCCCATGATGCCTTGAAGGTCGCCAATTATAGAAACTGTGCCTTCTGTCATCCGCCTGATCTGCATCTCCCGGGTGGACCATTGCTTCTGGAAGGCGCGTTTTTCCTGGTCGAGCTGATCCTGCATCATTTTAAATGTCTCTACAACTGATACGATTTTGTTACGGAAATCATCGCTGGAGAGATACTTGTACACGAAGTTCATCTTCTCCTCCCGCCCCTCATTAAGCTTTTCAAAGCGTTTGAGTTCTATCAGATTCATCCGTAGAACCAGCGTTAATTCAAGCACTGACTCAAATCCCGTTACCCACACCCCATTCCTGAACCCAAAGGTCGTAATATCTTCAGGAAGTGTCTCAGTGACCAATACCGCGATTTTACCTTTAGCTTTTACCAGATCATCTTTGAGCTTGGTGAGCCATTTTTCGCTGAATGATTTAGTATGCTTGCTTTCCCAGAGAATCATACCACATGTTTGACCAAACTCATCACGTACGATTTGCATGACATCCGCGCCGGTGATGCCTTTGGGGACTTCTTTAATTTCGTCGTAAATAAAGTTAGTCTTTAGCAGCGCTTCCAGGTCAAGCTCCTGCACCTCGCCACGAACCTGAACTGAGCCTCCTGCTGCCTTCCGTTGCGCTTCTTCAAGCGCTTTTTGCAGATCCTGAACCTGCTTTACGTGTTCAAGCTCTTTCATCCGGTATTTATCCGAAGTCTGGGCTTCAATATTCGCTTCGATTTTCTTCCGCTCCTCGTCCATTTTACGTATCATTTCCATCTCAAAATTTTTCTCTTTTTCTTCAAGTTTTCGCCGTTCTTCGCGCAAAGACAGCTCAAGATCCCTTGCTTCCCGTAATTGCTTTTCCTTTTCCTCGTTTTGACGCATCAGATCCTCAAACTCCACGGTCAAACGTTCCCGTGCTTCCTGTTCAAGCTGTTCCCGTAGTTTTTGCTGTTGTTCCTGAAGATGCCTGCGGGATTTTTCCAGGAGTTCCTGTTCCCGCTCTTCAAGGGCTTTTTGAATCCTGGATTCGCTTTCTACCTTTAAAGTCTCAATTTTCTGACGTTCATCATCAATTTCCTTGAGTTTTAATTCATACTCGACCTTATACTTTTCCTCTACCTGATGGGACAACGCTTCATTTATTGGCACCCTATGCCCGCACTTGGGACACGTGATATAATTCAAATCAGACATACCCAAGCTTACCGTATGGGAGAAGATGTGTAAAATTAAAGAGTACTCATGCAGGGAGAGGATATTGAAAACACGGGGAGGGGTGGTGGTTATTTTGAAGTTAAAATACAAACCGATGCCGGGATAGTTGTTTCATGCTTGATATGGAAAGTGTTTTTTGATTATGTTGAATTCCTTGATACAGGGACTGATCGTTTTGCATTAAATGATGTCCCATTCCAGGCTGGACAAAGATATGGCTCTCAGGGTAGTGTTACATGATTCAGGACAACCTACAGGCTTGTATCATGCCATGCATACTCAATCAATTTATCATTTACAGCTACAAACCCAAATGGCAATTGCAGCCGGGGCACACATAACTAAAAGAATACAAGGTGTTGGTACATCAAGTTACGATGTCGTTCATTTACATAATGAATCCGAAATTATCTTTCCAGAGTTAGAAAGTGCTTTGTATTCTATGCTTTTAGCCGAACTACATTTACGTTCCTCACGAGGAATGACTATCTTTGAGGCATATCTAGATTTGAAGTCGCTGATAAGAGAAGACTTGCACCCTATCGCGGATAAAGTATTCAACGCATTGGCAACAAATCTACCGATAACTGATGATACCGGTATAAGCTATAACGCTTGTACTCGTTGCCCGATTAGGTTACTTCACTTTGTAGCGACTTTAAGACAGATTCATGATCTTTTCGAGAGTAATGAAAATTAAGAAGCGAAACATACAACGAAATTAGGACATTAACCTTATGTTAGACTTATGTAAACCCGCATGTATGACAACAATTAGCGCGAAATATCTAAGGAAAGATTTACACAAAAGATCGGAAATCTATAAAATCAGGAATACCCTGCTCACCGATATATACCCACTCCATATCTGCAAAATCAAAAATCCATAGTACAATGCGTGGATGGAAGCGACAACAAATGGAACTAATTCTTCTCAACCTTACAAAACAATTATTTGCTACCCAGGACAAAGTGAAGGACCATCGGTGGACGCAAACTTGGCACAAGTTTTTAAAGACTGTGGAGGATTAGAGTCTGGGTTCCCCCCTGCATTACCCAATTGGCTGAAATTGTGTCTCAATACAACAATGACAAGTGCTGGAAGAACTCAAGATCAAGTCATTGAAGACATTGAACTTGGCAGAATTCACCCCAAAGATGAGCTTTACCATATGTACAGAGTTATCATGGGATATGGTGTCCTTTCTGGTGCTCTGATCCATCAGTATCCCAGCATCCTTTCAGAGCAGAATATCGGTTGTGCTGGTCATAGCCTGGGTACCTATGGTAGTCTAGTTTTACCTTGTGCTTTAAACTGGTTTCAGACTACAAGCGATGAGGCATTAGAGACTGCAATAACAAACTCAATGCAATCAATCGCTGCAGCTACCCGTATTCGAGGACAAGCTGCTACGGTAGAAGGTGAGATGATTGTCATTACAGGGGGGAGGAGAAATGGACTTGATCAAGAAAACCTCAAACAATGGTGTCAGACTCTTCAGAAAGCGAGTAATGGCTCAGCTGAAATTGTCCTACATGTGACTAACGGAATCATTGGAGTTTCTTTAGACAGATTGAGTCAGTTAGCTTTTCTATCTGAAAATTATCCTCTTCCTAACGGGATGAGAGTTATAAAAAGCAGTGTATACCCACCTAATCATTCCAGTTTACTTAAAAGGATTGATCAACAAACGTGCGAAGCTCTTTCTCAAACACTGGCAGCAAATCAATTTGTTGAGATGCCACCTGGAATGGTGCTACATACTTTATTACAGGATGGTACTGCGGTGAGTACAGTATCAGCAGTAGCACGACACTTGATATTCAGCAAACATTTAAGTCGACCATTTCACCTAGGAGGAGTGCTTCAACAAGTCCCAGCAGATGGAGATATTTATCCTGACTTTCCCATTTAGTGCGGAATAAAATCAAATATTTTGTAACTC
>JBMCLJ010000104.1:0-4027 GCA_048615375.1 Candidatus Dojkabacteria bacterium
CTACCCTCTATAAGAAAAAGTTTTATAATGGTATAGATAAAAATAAACTACCATGCGTATTGCTCGGTATAATAATCTAACCCTACAGTGATTATTGCTTGGTATAAAAATCTAACCATAGCTACAATTATCTAAGGGACAAAAGATGAGCATGCAAAGCAAGAAAGAATATATAAACCTACTCAAAGCAAAATACAAAACAGCAAAATATAAATCAGATAAAAAACAATAATCGATGAACTGGTTAAATCTCTGGGTTATGATAGAAAATATGCTATCTATAAACTAAATCGTCCGCCCGAGTCAGTAAAAGAAAAATCAAAACGTCAACGACAAAAGACGTATACTTCCGATCTAAAACCTCCCCTTAAAAAAATCTGGGAAACCTTAAATCAACCATGTTCAAAAAGACTCAAAGATCAACTACCAGAAATGATAAGGAAAGGAAAACAATTTAAGGAGATACTACTAAGTGAAGAACAAGAAATTCTTTTAAACAAAATAGGATCATGGTCAATAGAAAACCTTTTGAGAAATGAGAAGAGAAAACTTAGAAAAGGGAAAAATGGAACAAAACCATCAAAATATTTTCTCAATAAAAGATAAAGATCAGAACCAACTTTGATGATATAGAAGAACCAGGACACCTGGAGATTGATACAGTGCATCATTGTGGAGAAAAACTGGAAGGCAAATATGCTGTTACATTAAACAATATTGATATAGAAACCCTTTGGAGTGAACAAGAGTGTTTTATGAGTACTAAAAAAAGACATGTACTATCAGCATTTGACCAGATCAGAAAAAGACTTCCATTGACCGTTAAAAGTGCAGACTTTGATAATGGAGGAGAGTTTAAAAACTACCTGTTTTTAAAATACTGTGAGAGAAATAATATAGATCCAACAAGATCAAGATCCTACAAAAAAAATGATCAATGTTATATTGAAGGGAACAATTATGTTGATGTACGAGACTTGATTGGCTGCAAAAGATATGACAGGGATCAGGAAGTCGAACAAATTATCAGAAGAAAAACAACATGAGTTACAAGAACTATATGAACAACTGAATCCAATGGAACTAAAAAGAAATCTGGATCGAAAGTTGAAGAAACTATCGGATCTGGTACGGTTGGAAAATTAAACCAGGCAACATTCCCAGTTCGGTTAGATTTTTAACCTTGCAATTCGGATCCTTGTATTTGTATTCATGTATGGTACTATGACTTGGAATATTTCCAATATGCGCATAGTACTATGTCTGAATTACGCGTTTTCTGGAGTTTTGTTGTAAAAACATTTGCTTTTTCATGGATCGTGTGGATTCCGGTGATCGTATTAGAACTGGATACGGTTGAGCATACCGCAGGTATGCTGATATTTCTGCTTGGTGGTTTTGGTCCCTCACTGTTCGGTTTTTACGAACTTTTTATTAAGGCAGATCGAGCAGGAAGAGATGAGTTCTGGAGTCGCCTTCTCAGCTTAGGGCGAATTGGACTTATGTGGTTACTGATTACCTTGCTTTTCTACCCAGGTGTTTTTGCCCTTTCGGTAGCAATTGATACTGTGTTTATAAGCGATTCTCTTCCCGAAGCTGATAAACTTCGAAGTATGATTGAAGGTGGCGCATTGGTGTTTCTGTTTAATACGATATATATCTTATTGCTCGGACCGCTGGCAGAAGAGATAGGCTGGCGTGGATACCTATTGGATAGAACTCAGGCGGTGCTATCTCCCCTGAAATCGACTCTGCTTGTCGGAACCGTATGGTGGGCGTGGCATCTTCCACTCTTTTTTATGCCGAGCACGCTTCATGGAAGTCAGGGATTACTATCATTTTTTTCTTTCGGGTACTTTATTACCGTGATGGGGTATTCTTTTCTCTTTACCTGGCTATTTAATAAAACGAACAGAAGTATACTTATACCTATTCTCGCTCACTTTGTAATTAACTTTACTCTCGGAACACTTCCTCCGTTCTCAGGTATGATTTTTGTGATATCATCGATACTTTTGATGGTGATAAGCATCATATTATACTGGAGGGACAGAACCTTGGGGAAAAGAAAACATGTTGGAGTCTAAGCATGAACAAGCTTCATAGCTTCGTCCAGGCAGATGACTTACCCTGGTTTGAATGCAAGTGTAATGTATAATTGATCAGTTCTTAACACATCGATATGAGTTCAAAAACAATGAATCAAGAAGAAAAACCAGTACTTGTATGTATCCCACCACTTGTGGCGTTACTCAAGAGTAAAGAGTCACAGAAAGGTTCGCCACTAACCGAAGAAGAGGTCATCACCATCCGTGATAACGCGGTAGCCATGGCTGTTACTGAAGACACCGCCAAAACGATGGAAGAAAGCAGAGGTTATCCGGATATCGATCCTGAGAATTGCTGGGAAGAATGGCAAGTGGTAAGGAAAGAGCTGCAATAGAAAAAGTTAAGTAAAAGCAAGTTATAACTACATATCAAGTTGGTTTAGTAACCAGTGGCAGGTAGACCTGCTGAAACTGCGCAGTAACACTCTGGGTGTGAAGACCAATCAATTCCTCTGTTCCTCTTTTCCGGAGGATAACCGCTATAGTATACGTTCCTGGAGTAGCAAGGTGCTCCCAGTTAAGAGATATACTTGAGTCTTTTACAGGTATCCAGCGTTGGTTTGGATCGAGAAGTCCCCGGATATGCGCTCTGGTATCTCTGGAAAACTGGCTAAGCTTGTCATTGACTTTCTCGGGAATAAATACAACACTACATTCGTAATTATCATCCGGAAGAGTTGTTCCATTAAATTGCAACTGCATTGTATTCTCCGCGCTCCTGGAGAGATCGAATTCCGGTTCTGTTGTAAAGGTAAACTTTTGCGGTTCGACAGTAGTACCGCTCGTTTCCGTTGGTATAGTGACTGAGCTCGATACTACCTTCGTCTCTGATACTACTACTAATTCGTAGGAACTATCAAGTCCAGGGGGGAGTGTGATGCTCCACGTATTCTCACCTACGGTACCTCTCCTGTATTCGGTGATCGGAATCAACTTATGCGTCTCTTCATCTCGTAAGCATAACTGAAACGTGACGGGCACATACTTCTCTCTATCTACAAAATACCTTTCATAATGGACTTTCTTTAGATTAAATTCTACTTCGTACTCAGGATTACTATTCATGGTATCGGTATTTTTCGCTTGAATAAAGCATCTTACATCCTCAGGGCGTACCGCGGTCGTCGTGTAGAACATTTGTTGTTCATCGCTTCCTCGTGGAGTGGATTGTATTTTACCAAGCATCGCCCACCACGTAGCTGGAATTAAAGATGTATTTGCAGCACTAGGATTCGCGTAACTCATGAGAGATCTCTCTTTGTTTGCTCTTTCAACATCCTCTTCAGTAACCTCATACGTGTCAACTCCACCAAATTTTTCCCCAATATTTCCTGGGATTAAATCAGGGCAGCCAAAAATCGCATGCAGAACCTCATGCGAGAAAATTACGGAATTCAGGTAAAACATATTGATCATACCAGAAAAAAAATATGCGTACCCTGAAAAGGAATCTATTGATGTTTTGTAAGGAAAAAAATAGTGCGATACAGGCGGATGCTATGTCGGGAATAAGGGTTTTTAATTTTGGGATGACTTTGTAGGCGAGTTCAAAGTAGTTCTCTTCTTCGCTATACTTGATCGAGAGCTTCTCGCACAGCTCTATCATAAGCGGTTTCCAGAAGATGCCTTCATACTCATAAAACTTTTGATAACGGCCGTTCTTGTCTCTATCTCTTTGCTAGAGATCGGCAGGATCAAAAGTTGTGTGCACATGATACGAGGTTGCGCCCATGGGGTACATACGAACATTTCCATGAGTCACTCTCGCAAGAATGTTTGCTGCACTTCTCAACATTGCATTGGTTCTCTCGAGATCTTTGTGTGTTGGCGAACTGACTAATGGACTTTCCTCTGGTCTATAGCTCACGAGTACTGGTAAAATCAGAGCTTTTTGGGGGCCAGGGAGAACATTCAGGTCG
>JBMCLJ010000105.1:0-3955 GCA_048615375.1 Candidatus Dojkabacteria bacterium
GCCGATTCTCTTCCCTGAAGCGGAGGCTAAAACGGCAGACAAATTCCCTTCAGAAAAAAACACGTTTACTGTACGAACTGATTATATCTGGCAGGCGTGGCCGCAGATTTTGAAAAATATTATGAAGTTTGGCAGTACAAAAGGGATGATTAAGGTGGGAGAAGTGAAAGAACTGGTTAATATTGTTACTGTTATTGAGGAAGAGAATCCGTATAAGCCAGAGATTCCCGCGTGGTTTACATTCAGTAAGGAAGACTTGAAATTGTATTATCAGGGATTTTTCGCAAAAGAAGCTTCAAGTGAAGATTATAATTATGGTCAGAGGATTTTTTCTCATCCGCTTGGCGTTCCTTACGAAAAGTACAACTCACCGAACAATACGAGGCGAGCGCAGAAGTTGCTGGATAAGGTTTCAGTTGAAAGCTCTGATTCTTATGTAAACCAGCTTGAAGAAGTATATATTAAATTAAAGCGTTACAAATATGATCGGGGAGCGGTGGTGTCTATCTGGAATCCCTGGACGGACAATATCGCCTCAGGCTGGATGTCAGACACAAAGGCGAAAACCGCGGGGAATGTACCATGCATGACACAGTTACAGTTCGCGTACCGGGAGCATAAGCTCCAGCTTACCGCGTATTTTCGAAGTAACGATATGTTTGACGCGTGGCCAAGGAACGCGTTTGCGCTTCGTAAACTGCAGTTTGATCTCGCGAAGAAACTGGGCATGAAGCCTGGTTCGCTGACGACGATTTCTTCGCTGGGGCAGATTTATGAACATAATTATGAAGAAGCTCGTTCTGTAGTTGATAAGTTTAATAATGTAACGAATTGCAGGTTTGATATGCGGGGAAATGTGGTTATTGAAGTTGAAGATAAGGATATTGTGGTGAAGCATATGGATACGTCGGGTAATGAAGTTCTGGAAGAATTTCGCATTGACGGGACATTGCCGAAGTCAGCTCAGCAAATGAGCGATAGGCTCCTCCAGAACCTGGTGTTCAGTGAAATTCCCCACGCCATGGACATCGCCCGGGAGTTGATGAAAGCAGAGATAGCGATTAAAAACGGCCTGGTGTACACGCAGGATAGAGAGATTCAGTTAACTGGCAGGATCTAAAATGGGTGGTACTGCTGAGCAAATAACCATAGGTATTCTAGAGGAATACTCTATCGATAACTCATGGTGTGAGCTCAGTACAGTAGGTGGATTTCCTAAGTGCTTCCGAAATAAAACGATCGTGTCCCATACGGTCTCTGGTTGGGTAAAACGCTGGAAGTTGAATTTTGGTAAGTCGCCATTACAGTATGGCTGAGGCCAGATAAGAATATTAACGCTATTGAATTCACTGGGTTTATTAAGTATTATTGTTGCAATAATATTTCGATAACTCCACTTCACGATTGGGTTATCAGTTTCTGTTCTGAGAACATCACTATGAGAGAAGTATCTAAGTAGCGCTATTGAAGAATATCCTCTGGGCAAAAGTACTGCTGGCGGGATCTGATGTGCAAGGTCAAGAGTTGACGTATTGCTATCTACCATTAAGCTCATCCGATAATCTTATTATACATCCTCTCATACTCTTCGCACATTCGCTCTGCTGTGAAACGGTCTAAGAAGATTTGGTGGCACCGGTCGCGGCAGAGGGATTCCGTGCGCGAGATCGAGTGTGCAATTCCAGCGAATGTGAGGTTTTCGTCAAGTACTCCTTCGGATAGTATTTTCTCCACAATAAAACCATTCACCTGATCGGTAATTATTTCAGGTATAGACCCCGAATTTAGTCCGATTATTGGAGTAGCGCATGCCAGAGATTCCAGCATTACCATACCGAATGGCTCTTCCCATAGTGAGGGGACTAAAAGTGCTTGTGCATTACCAAGAAATTCCTGTTTTTCCTCATCAGTTTTCAAAAAGCCAATATAGGTAACGCGATCTCCATCTATCTCTGGCTCAATTCGTTCTTTCCAGTAGTTGTCATTGCCTGTATCGCCGTAATGTTTCCCAGCAATTCTCAGCTTAACTCCTGCTTTCCTGGCTGCATGTATAGCTAAGTGAACCCCTTTCGGCTCAATTATCCTGCCGAAGTACGCGAGATAATCGCCCTGAGGAGAGAGAACCGGTTTAAATCTGTTTTCTTCAATTCCATGGTAAATATTCGCGATAAAGTTTGCGTCTTCGGGCATTGACTTTCGCTGTGACAGAGAAATTGAAATCCAGTTCAAATGTTTAAACCGAGGAAAGCTGGCGCGGTACTTCGCGAGATAGTTGAATGGTTCGTGATGGGTAAAAACAACTGGTTTGGTACAAAACTCAGCGAAGGTAAGTGCCAGTTCTTCTTCGTTGGTATACACATGAATAACATCGAGTTCATGAGCATTTGCCATGGTGAACGCCTTTGCAATAAGCTCGCTTTGCACCTGTCGTGCAAGGGCGATGAAGAGAAGCGGATGTTTTTTAAACAGCTCCATATAACCATATCCTCGTTGCTCCAGTTCCCACTCAAAATTCGTCAAATCGGCATTTATTGCCTTAAATTGTCCAGAGTGCTGCTGAGGTGAAAAAAAGTAGACCTCATTGCCTCGTTCTGCTAGACCACCAGCAAGAGTCAAGGCTAATGACCCCGGAGCAAATATCACTTCATGTAGTATGTCCTCATGCATAAACATATGAGGAACAACAAGTCCGATTCGCATTATTTTTTCTTCTTTTCTGTTTCCTCGTCTTCCTCTTCATCAAGAAAACTTAAATCAAGTTCATCTTCACCTAAATCCATTTCATCGTTGTAATATCCGTCCTTTTCCTGGTCGTTTTGTTGCTTTGTGGCATCTGTCATAGCGGTGAATTGTTGAGAAAATTTGATGAGAAGTCAAGTAGGATATTTGAATTGGGAATTGAAAATTTATAATGATATTTATTCGAAGGTAATTTTATGTAGAATGACTTATGGATCAGAGGGAAAAACAGCGTGAGGTTAAAGTACTTCAATCTATTCTGAATATGTACAGAATTACAGCTGTTTCGATTGCTTCGCCAATGAAAGGGTATCGGAATTCCTGTTTTCGTGTTCACGACAGCGAAGGGCAGGTATACAATCTCATGCTTTACAAGCCAGAAGATGATATCGTTGCAAAAATTAAAAATGGTAACCGGTTAGGAGTGTATTTGTGGGAAAAAGGCCTTCCGGTTCGTTGTCCTGTTTCTTCCGGTAGCAGATCGATAGTTCAAGCTACAGTGCAAGACAAAAAATATTATGCATGTCTGTATAACTTTCTTCCTGGCTCAACTGTCCCGTGGGAGGGCTTTGCCAGCAAGCATATTAAGCTGACCGGAGGAATGATGGGGACTATGCACAAAAAGCTTCGTCACGTGGAACAAAAAGGATTGCCAGACGCGTTGACTGAGTTACAGGAGCTACATCAACGTATGAAAACATATTTTGAAAGAAGTGATGTTCGACGCGCAATGGCAGCGAAACTGAAGCTAAGGCTGAGACTCGCAAAGATGTTGGAATACTACAATTTGTTTATTGAACTGAAGCAAGAGCCAAAACAAGCTATTCACCTGGACTTTGTCAGAGGAAATATTTTGTTTGATACTAAGCAAAGTTTGATAGTCTCAGGAATTATAGATTTTGAAAAAGCGGCCTGGGGTCCACGGATACTCGATATCGCAAGAACACTTGCTTTTCTCCTGGTTGATTGCAAGTACCAGCGTTCAGCAAAAATTCAACAATACTTTTTGCGAAACGGGTATCAGAAACGTGGAGAGAATCCTTTACCTGATGTACAGTATTTAGCTCAACTTATTGACTTCTTCTGGCTACATGACTTCTACAAATTCCTTCGACATAATCCGTTTGAATTTTTGTATATGAATGAGCACTATACGCGAACAGAGAAAATTTTACTTGAAAGATGTATACTCGCCACGAATAAAATCTATTATGAA
>JBMCLJ010000106.1:0-3800 GCA_048615375.1 Candidatus Dojkabacteria bacterium
AAATTTTAAAAATACTAAAAATTTAAAAGTTGTGCAAAAGTGCCAAAGTTCAGTATTTGATGTATTTATAGTTTCTGGTCGATTTATATTCATGATGTTGTAATTACTATTGAAAGTAAACGACTATATTATATAACATATATATACATACGTCTATATTCTTTCTACCGTAGTTACACACACCTATTCACCTCCCTACCAAAAAGTGACACAATCTCCTACAATCAACGCGTATGGAAGTAACTCATTTTCCGATAAAAGGCTTAGTACTGCTTACTCCGGAAGTTTTTGGGGATGAGCGTGGATTTTTTCTTGAACGATTTAACAGGAAAAAATTTGAAGATGCGGGTATCATGACTGAATTTGTACAGGATAACCATTCACGTTCAGTCCAAGGAGTACTTCGCGGGCTTCATTATCAGCGACCGCCTTTCGCTCAGGCAAAACTTGTGTGGGTGGTACGAGGAAACGTACTTGATGTCGCGGTAGACATGCGGAAAGACTCTCCGACATTCGGTCAGTGGCAGGCGGTCGAACTCTCCTCGGAAAACAAGCAGATGTTCTTTGTGCCACGCGGATTCGCGCATGGGTTCGTTGTGCTCTCAGAAAGCGCGGATTTTTTATACAAAACTGATAATTACTACGCAAAAGAATCAGACGGCGGCGTCCTCTGGAACGACCCGGAGATTGGAGTGGAGTGGGGGATCGAAGCCCCGGTATTGTCCGGGAAGGATACAATCCAGCCAACACTGCAGGAGGTACTTGCGCGAGATGAGGTGTTTACTGAGGCAGAGTGGAGTTCAAGTGAGCATTAAGGCGAGTGTAGGGAACAATCAGTATTGTTCCCCGCCTATTCGCGAGACATTTCATCGGCTTTTCATACGCCCTGCATTCCCATATAATTTCATGTAACTACATACTATTTATTAATTATGCACACAAAGATTCTCATTACCGGAGCAAAGGGCATGCTGGGGAGTACATTACAAAACGTCCTCGCGGAAGCCGGATATACCAATATTATTCCATACGATGTTGATGAGATGGATATAACCGATCCCGCCAAGGTGCGCGATATCCTCAGCCGTGAAAAGCCTGAATTCGTGATCAACTGTGCCGCCTACACCAATGTCGAGGCAGCGGAAGACGAAGGTAAAGAGCTTTGTCACAGGATAAACCACGATGGCGCAAGGCATATCGCCATAGTGTGCAACGAAATCGACAGCAAGCTTATCCATATCAGTACCGACTATGTGTTCACGACGAATAACCCGGAAGGCAATAACGAGGATGACGATCCTGGTTTTGACCAGATTAATGAGTATGGTAAATCCAAGCGATTGGGTGAAGTCGCGGTGAGAGAAGCTGAGACGGATTCTTATGTGCTGAGAGTCTCCTGGAGCTTCGGTCCGGGAGGGAAGAATTTTATCGATACCATTCTCCGACTAGCTGACGAACGAGAGGAAATCACCATGGTTAATGACGAACATGGCGTGCCTTGCTATACGGTGGATATGAGTAAACATATCCTTTATGTAATTGAGCATGTTGAGACTCTTGAGCCGGGATATTATCACGCGGTGAATGAAGGCCATTGTTCACGTCTAGAACTCGCGCAGGCAATACTCGACATTTCTGGAAAAAAGCTGAAACTAAATCCGATTACACTTGCAGACTACCCACGAAAAGCCAGGATTTCCAACTACTTGATCATGAATAATACAAAACTTCCAAAGGTACGACACTGGAGGGAAGCAGTAGAAGCATACATCAGGAGTAAGTAAATAGAAACTAAAATCAACGACTTGTTGTTGAATATCTGAGAACTGGTATTTACTGAGTTTGATTGTGAGCTCATGTACTGGCACAAGACTCCATTGCTTGAAGTATCTTTTGTTTTGGCAGGTTTTTGCCGATAAAAACGACTCTGCTTCGTTTGGCGTCAAAATTCATGTTGGCAGGGGCAAAAGGTGTGAGCATTTTCTTTGAACCGACCATCTGGAATAGGAAAAAGTTGAAGTATACACTGTCGAAGCAAAGAAAACCTTTTGCTCTGATGACTTCTTCCGGCATAGTGTTCGTAACCCATTCATTGAACTTCTCCAGATCCAGCTGACGTGTTGTCGTGAACACAACTTCATCAACGTGCTCATGCTCATGATTGTGGTGACCTTCATGCTCATGATCATGATCTGAAGAGCAACCGCCACCGCAACATCCACAGTCTCCCCCACAACAACCCTCATTATCTTCGTGTTCTTCACCTGATTCCGTGTTATCTTCCTCCTGGGTAATAATCTTTGAATATGTCCATTTGCCGGTTTCTATAAGAAGTCCTGGATTAAAATTCTCGTCATTCTCAATAAAGTGAGCGTACTCATTCATCGTTCTAATAGTATTTTTAATCTCATTGATCCTTTCCTCACTTACTTCTTCCACTTTATTAAGTACGATAATATCTGCAGCGGTAACCTGCGCTTCAAGCACTTCATAATTTTGTAAATTTGCCTGAAAGTTTTCACAATCAACTATCGTTACCACCGCGTCAAGAAAGACTCTGCCGCCCAGGTTATCAACCTGGAATGTTTGCGCGACCGGCATTGGCTCGGCGAGACCGGATGTTTCGATGATCAGGTAGTCGATCGGATTTTTAGAAATGACTTTATCCACCGCTTCAATCAAATCCCCCCGCACAACACAACATATGCAACCGCTGGTAATTTCAAACATTTGCTCATCGGAAACTTTTTGAGATACAAGCTCACCATCTATCCCGACTTCTCCGAATTCATTAATAATAAGCCCAAACTTCTTCTCCGGGTTGGATTCAATGAGCTTATTTAATAATGTTGTTTTTCCAGCTCCCAGGAAGCCGGTAAGAATAGTTATTGGAATCATAATAGTATGTTTAGTTTACGTGTCTCTCAGGGATAATTATACGGGATGAGATCTCAAAAGCAACTATGTCGGTTTACTCTTTAAAGTTGCTGAAACAGAGCGAAAGACGTATCATTCTGCTGTATGAAACTACTTGTTACCGGAGGCGCCGGCTTTATTGGTTCAAACTTTATAACCTATTGGCTTACTAAATACTCTCAAGACTCCATAGTCAACCTGGATCTTATGACCTATTGCGCGAATCCACTGACCGTCGATCAACATATACAGCAATTTGGAGAACGATACGAATTTGTAAAAGGTGATATTGCTGATGAGCAGTTAGTACGTTCACTTGTAGAAAATGTGGATGTGATAGTGCACTTCGCCGCGGAAAGTAATGTGGATCGAAGTGTTGCATCTCCGGAAAATTTCGTACGGACTAATGTGCTTGGTACTCAGGTGCTTTTGCATGCTGCTTTACAAGCCGGAAAAAAACGATTTCACCATGTTTCAACGGATGAAGTATTCGGGACGCTTGAGCTGGATTCGTCCGGGAAGTTTACAGAATCGACGAATTATTCTCCGCGATCGCCATACTCCGCTTCAAAAGCGGGCTCAGACCATCTGGTATATTCTTATTTTGAAACCTACGGTCTCCCTGTAACCATCACGAATTGTTCGAATAACTACGGTCCCTGCCATTTTCCGGAAAAAGTAATTCCTCTCTACATTACCCGGGCGATGAATGACAAGCTTATCCCGATTTACGGGAAAGGAGTTGCTATTCGAGATTATCTTTTCGTTGAAGATCACTGTAAAGCAATAGAATTAGTCTTACTTCAGGGAAGACCTGGGGAGAAGTACTGTGTAGGGGGGGATTCTGAGCGTAACACCGTTCAGGTTGCGCGTGCTGTGCTTGA
>JBMCLJ010000107.1:0-3750 GCA_048615375.1 Candidatus Dojkabacteria bacterium
AAATACTGCTTGATAACAGCACCGGCTCCAGGAACAGGGGTTAATCAACGGTCTCTCAAGCACCGATTTGGTTTGTATAGTAATTGTTCTAATTTTCTCTGGAGCAGTTGCTCCAGAGACCTTTTTCTTTCTCTCTGGCATGTGTTTCTGCTTCTCGAAAAATCTCCTGATACTTCACATTTGGAGGATAACTTTTTGCAAATGCATAACCGTCTTCTACTAATTTTTTATTTACCATGATGAATGTTCCTTCGTCATTTTCCACGTAAACATATCGAAGTAATCGGCCGTATGAATCAGTATTCTTAATATCTTCTTCAAGTTGAACATTTTTCCCTTCCACAAGCTTTGTATTATATTTACTTGCTTCTTTTCCGAAACATTCTACAGGAGAATTTGGTTTGACAGTTTCGGGAGTATCGATCCCAATGTACCGAATGGTGAGTTCTTCTTTTCCTGTTTGAACAACTACTGTATCACCATCAATAACGCGTACAACTGAAAACGTATTTGTTTCCTGTGTGCCCTGAACTTTTTGTTCTTGTGGTTGTTTTGATGTTTGATCGTCCGGATTCTGTTGCGCAGTTTGAAACAGTATAAGTACGCTTATAGCAAGAAGTATGAAGAAAAAAAGAAAAGAGCTTTCCTTAAGACCATAGCCTTTTAGGATTTTAATTAGTGACTTCAGCTGCTTTTCATATAGTTTCATCAAATAAGATCTTAGCAGTTTCCATATAGCTTTTGCAATATATAAACTTGCTATGCGATTTTTTGGCAGCCAGTTTAAATGCGTAGCCAGGATTTTGTAAGCCGATAAACCAGGTACGCCCGGAAGGGAGCATTCCTAGTTGATAGTCCATATGTTCGTATGTTTGAATAAATGAATGGGGGATCCGGCATATTTTACCTTGTACGTCAATATATTTAACTCCTTTTGCACGAACAAAAATCTTATGAGGTAAGTTTCTTGGGTAAGGAAGTGGGTTATATACCCAAAGTCCCTCCAGTGGTCGTTCAAAATTAAATCGGGCATGCGCCTGGATGAATAACCTCAGCACAGGGAATTCAATAAAGAAATTCTTAATGTAGTGATAGTGTTTTAATGTTGTAATAAGTTTATCCAGCTGAAGCGATTCATCCAATGTTAGGTCGAGATATATGTATTTACATTTAATTGTGCCACCATTACGAGTATCGCTAAAGGGCAATCTCTGTGGATTACATGGTGAAACGGTTAGAACAAGTAGAATTTTTCCGTATCCATGTTCGCCAATGACCTCAAACCTATTTCCTAACCGATGCTTCATACATATCATCATAATGACTTGCATATTTTTTTCAATTCAATTACATTTCGGTATACTTTTTATGGAGTCCATATATATTCACCCAGACATCCAAACCCTTCTCTCCCAATCACGAAAAACTGATTATAGCGGGATCTATTGTAATAAGCGTCCATTTGTCAGTAAAGATAAGCCTTTTCTTATCATATTGACTGGCCCCTCTGGATCAGGGAAAACAACTTTTCGTGATGCATTGTCAGGGACAGTTCAGTATGCAACTACTGCAACAAGCAGGTCACGCAGAGACGGTGAACCTGAAGAGGCATATATTTGGATGAGTCCGCCAAGAGGCGAGGCGGAAGATATCGAAGCCTATCGAACACTTCTTGTGAAAAAGTATGAATTACTTGAATCAAACGAACATGCAGGAAATATTTACGGTTTGCCCAAATCAAGTCTTGAAGCTTCGTTAGCAAAAGGTGATACCCTGGTCGCAATAGAAAATAACGGAGCACGGGCACTATCCGAGCTGTTAGTTGATAAAGCAAATATAATAGTATTCTTCATACTTCCTGATAATTATGAGCAACTACGTGAGCGAATTGGCTCGTCCCGAAATGAACTTGAAAGGAGGTTGCAAATTGCAGAAAAAGAAATTACCACTTCCCAGGAGGTTACACATTATTACCTCCATAACACTGCATCAAATCTGTATTCAGGGCAGGAAGATGAGCCCCTTAAGCGAACTACACAATCAATACAGACTTGTATTGCATCTTTACGACGATTCATTTCAATTTGTTGATGACTGGATTCTTTATGTGCTTTGCTCTGGAAAACTTGTGTTCGCCTTCGCAAGTTCTGAACGGTATATTGATTCTATTTGGCTTGCGACAATATTCCAATCATATTTATTACGAACCTGTTCAATACCCCATTGTGCGAGCGAAGTTTGGAGATTTCCGTCACGAAGAATATTTTCAATTTTTGTAACCAGATCCGATACATCCAGAAGTTTGGCCAGGCATACGGACATCTTGTCTTCAAGGACGACACGATAACCGGGGTTGTCAAATGCTACAACTGGTGTACCACATGCCATAGCCTCATTTAATACCATGCCAAACGATTCACTTCCTGTCGCTGGAGAAACAAATACATCTGCAGTTGCATATAACGAGGCTTTTCGTTCTTCTGAAACACTACCTTCAAAGATTATCATTTCTCTTCCTTTCAGTCCTTCTGCCCAGGACTTCATAGTCTTTACTTCATTTTCTGTTCTTCCACCAGCAATAATCAGCCGGATTTTTCCCTGAAACCTTTCATATAATTCCGGCCAGGCTTCATAAAGGTATTTCAAACCTTTGCGTTCATCGGTTCTGCCCAAAAACATGACATTTTTACTGCCGTCCTGGTATTCTTTGATTTTTGGCACATCTGGACCAAGAGTAGATATGTTTACTCCATTCGGGACTATAGCAACGTCAAATCCTGCATTTTTATAAGGTCCGGCAGAATACTTTGAAGTAGCCACGATTCTATGGAACAATTGCATTTTTCTTCTCAATAAGGGGATAGAAACAATTTTGAATTGTTCAAACATTGCCGGGTTCATCGCATGAATATGCGCAATATGTATTGCGTTGTTATTCTTTGCTACTTTTATTCCATAGTAAAACGGAGGAACCAGCATTGGTTCGTGTACATGAATGATGTCATATGATTCAGCCAGGACAGGACTACTTGAGCCAACCCGAGAATAATAGGTTTCTGAGCTGTTCGCGATATACTTTCCACCCTTCACAACATACGTCTTTCCCAACTGGATGTGATTCGGTATATCCATCTGGTCAGAAGGCGAGACAAGATGTACTGTATGACCCTGTTCTGACATATGTTTGCTGTAATCATGAATATGTCGCTGTACCCCGCCGGAAGTATGAAGAGGGTAGGGACATACAATGGCTATTTTAAGAGGATTCGTATTCATTATTATTTCTTTTGATTTTGTTTATATTGTTTAATAAGCTTTTTGAGTAAAATGGTAGCCCAGTAATCTGCTCTTTCAGGATCTTCACTAATATGTGATGATGCGAGACGGATTTGTTGACGTGTGGGCGTAAAACCAGCAGAAATTAGTCGCTTAAATATTTCCACTGGGTCATTTTGGTTATCTGACTGAGATGATGGTGTTTGTTGGTTTGTGGGTATGTTTTGCGCTGAAATCTGAGCTTGTGCTTGCCCCTGTGCGGAAGTTGGATCCAGATCCACATCCCCACGCTCCATTTGAAGATATTTTTCTTCTTCTGGTGTTATTTGATTTTCATAACCCTCTTCGGGTGATCGTGGAGGCATAGTATTGAATATAATTAATAAATTGTACTATCATGTGAGTACACTTACAAATTTTAGCAGGTCTGTTCAGTGAAGTATCTGGCATACGCCATTGCAACTTAACCTGAGC
>JBMCLJ010000108.1:0-3656 GCA_048615375.1 Candidatus Dojkabacteria bacterium
GCTCAGGTTAAGTTGCAATGGCGTATGCCAGATACTTCACTGAACAGACCTGCTATGATAAGGTTGTGGGATTGGTGCGATACTTTTTACTTCCACATTCGCCTGCACCAAAGAAGCCTTTATGGTAATGAGTATGGTTCATTTAACTAGAAGTGAATTGCAGATTGTGTTTATGTGGAAGACAAAAGTTTTATTCATCAGGCATTTCTCCCTCATCATGCCATCCGCTGCCATTGTTGGAATTATCAGCTTTATTATATAAATAAACAATAACTCCAATCGCTAAGGCAACACCTATAGCATAAATAGTCTTTCCTGGATGATCTACTATCAAATCCCAGATTACGAGCCCAGTATCAGACTGAGCCATTGGATCAAAGTGTTGTTCGTGCTGTTTGCTAATCAGTGTTGGAAAAACTACGCGTACTGCAGAGTCAATATTTCTAGTTGCATCCTGGAAATATTCTGGCACTGATCCTATCATTTCTGGTAACATAACGCGGAATTATACATTCAGAAACTTTAAATTGCAACAACTATAGGATTGTGACGCCTCTTTCTACCGTGTTTATCTGAGTGACTGGACGATATCCTGTCACTACGGTATTGTGGAGTTGATCTTTTTTACGTTATATCGACCTGTATTCCGTACCTTCTGGTGTATCCACCAGTTCAAAGCCCAGCTCCTGGGCTTCCTCGCGGAGTTTATCGGCTGTGGCGAAGTCTTTTGTTGCCTTGGCTTCAGTCCGGCGTTGTATGATTGATTCGAGTTTATTCCTGAGTTCGGCAGGGACGTCTGTTTTCTTTTCGGTAAGTTCAGAAAGTCGAAGTCCAAGAACGGTGTCGAATGAGTAGAGAAGCGCCAGTTTCCGGGCTGCAGGTATGGTTTTATCACCGGTCACTTTCCATACTGTGGCGAGCGCGTCGGGCATGTTAAAGCTGTCTTCTACTGCCCGGGTGAATTCCGCTGTGTAGGGATTTTCTTTATTGTACTCACCAGCTTCCTCGATTTTCGTAGTGGTTACTTCTTCCTGTAGGTTCCACACGATTTTCATGAGCTTCATCCGCGCGGTGTTCGCCGCCTCGACGCCTTCCCAGGTGAAGTTCTGCTGCACCCTGAAGTTCGCTGTCAGGTAAAAGTACCTCAGATCGAGACCCCAAAAACCTTTTTCTTCGACATCACGTAAGGTATAAAAGTTCCCAAGACTCTTACTCATCTTCCTTCCATCGACGAGAAGCATTTCATTATGGTACCAGTAATTAACGAATTGTTTACCTGTGGCAGATTCGCTCTGGGCTATTTCGTTTTCGTGATGCGGGCAGATAAGATCACGTCCACCTGTGTGAATATCTATGGTATCTCCGAGTAGACATGCCGCCATCGCGGAGCACTCAATATGCCAGCCGGGGAACCCTTTACCCCAGGGGCTTTCCCATTGCAGGGCATGCGCGTGCTGATCGAGCTGCCAGAGCCGGAAATCAGCCGGATGGCGTTTATCAGGGTCAACTTCAACTTCTTCACGCACACCGACCTGCTTGTCTTCCTGTGCCTGACGTGTGAGGCAGGAGTACCGCTCTAATCTTGAAGTATCGAAGTATACTGCGGAAGGTGTGACATACGAGTACCCTTTTTGTAGCAGGGTCTTGATCATCTCGATTTGTTCAGCGATATACTCTGTCGCGCGTGGTCGGTGATGTGGTTCCAGGAAGTTCATTTCGCTAAAGTCCCGCATCGCCTCGGCGATATAGTGTTCCGCGACTTTTTCCGGGCTGAGTCCTGTCCGTTTAACAGCTTTTTCCATCTTGTCGATGCCTGTATCTGAGTCGGTCACCTCAGGATTCTGACCTTGTAACTGAGCTTTCTGCTCATCTGTTAAGCTCATATGCCCTACATCCGTGAAGTTTTGTACTTGCTTGACGGTAAATCCCAGGTATTCGAGTGACCGGCGGATGCTATCCGACATAGTATACGCTCTGAGATTGCCGATATGCGCGAGGTCGTAGACGGTCAGACCACAGGTGTACATACTTACCAGGTCTGGTTTGAGTGGTGTAAATGGATCTTTTTTTCGTGTTGCTGTGTTGTGTATATGTAACATTCGTAGTTCTATTATTGTAAGTAGTAAATACTGATCCGTTTGTTAAATCGGATTATTATACGAAAATATTCCTTATCAGGAAATTCTTGAGTAAACGTTAAAAATATTCAGATATATTATCTGCAACAGTAAGGACAGACCAGGCTACGCCCTGCAATGAAGTCTGTTTTAAAAATAGTACTGTCCATGTAGTACGCAATACTACTATGGAATGAGGAGAAAGGCAATGCTATATCATGTCGATAGTACGTTATGGTGTTCAGAAGTACACTTCAATTCCTTCAATAATTGCCTGTGCAACCATGTCTTCCATTTCTTGTTTTGTTAGCGTTTTTTTTATTTTTCCTTCAGGCTTTAAAAAACCACGCATAGTTTTCAATGCAGGTGCAGTACTTATTCAGATTTCTTGATCAGAAGCCATGCTGATGGTTAAAGGAGTATGTTTGGTAATGTGATGTTTATCTCTTATTCCTTTTGGTATAACTAGTTGGTCTTTTGAACTCAGTTTTGGTTTATAGATAATCATTGTAAGATTATTACCTAATAGTAAGGGTTTAATAGCAAGTCTTACTTGTTAACTTTTCTATCAAAACTCGCTATCCCATCAACTATCCCTGTTTCCATATATAGTATTGCCAGGCAATCTACAAAGTCTTCTGTTCCTTCCCCAAAGGCTGCCAATGCGTAAATCAGTTGAGGTTTATAGGTGTGGTAAATACCTTCCGGACTAATAAGTGCTATTAGTCTTGCAGTGACCTCATCTCGAGGAAAGTTGTATAACTTTTTTGAGGTTAACACATACAAGACTTCGGCTACAACTGAGTCTTCTATAAACCCTTCTTCCTCGCCTTGAATACATTTTAGCAGTATGGTAACGGCTTCATGTCTATGCTTTTTATTGTCGCCTGCAATTATTCTAACAAGAATATTCGTGTCAATGAAGATCATGATTGTTTCTTCAAGTACCTTTCGACTGCATCGTCAGCTAAACTTTTTTTTATTTGTTTTTTAGTGAATGTTTTATTGGATGTGAGTGGTGGGAGTTTAAAAAGAACATCCTGTGCAGTATACTTCGGCACAGTAATTTCCGCTTTATTGTCTTTTACTTTCATCACAAAACTTTCCCTAAGACCAAGGAGCTGTCTGGCTTTTTTGGGGATACCCACCGTCCCGTTTTTGGGATTAATTGTAAGTAAAAACGTCTGAACTTCCATAATTTTCATAGTATAACGATATTTCATAAAATATGCAAAAATAATAATTATTGTAGTTGTATATATTGCACTGACTTTTTGACTCCTTTGCTTCGAGTCTGATTTGCGGTATACTTGATATTGTGAAGCTTTCAAAGAATAAACTGATAGTCCTGATACTTATTCTCCTGAGCACTACGCTGGTAGGAGGCACAGCGTATGTCACCTCAACGTATTTACCGGAATTACTCCACAAGTCCGAAACAAAAAACCTGGAAGTCCCTAAGCCAGCCACCGCGAATTCAGATATCCTGAACTTTGGCACTTTTGCACAACTTTTAAATTTTTAGTATTTTTAAAATTT
>JBMCLJ010000109.1:0-3582 GCA_048615375.1 Candidatus Dojkabacteria bacterium
AAGAGCCGATTGAACTTGTAGAGATGGTTAAATCACGCTTAGAACTTACATTGGAAAAATACAAAATGTAGCTCAGTACTGTAAGGTTGAGAACGAGGAATATTGATAGTGTGACAACAAATGACCTCCTTGGGGAATCACAATCTACACCATGGAGGATTGCTTCATGGAACACGATTTTGAACAATTCTACGGCTACCTGATAGAAGGACACAGTAGGAAGAAGGTATAAAAAGCACGAAACGTACTCGCCAACGAAAATAGCATCGATTTATTGCTGATTATGTAGTCAGTGATATGAACCTGATCGATTCGATTGTACGGAATATATCCTTCCTGCAAGATCGGGACGAATCTGAGATTACTGTTGCTGAAGTGGAGCAGGTTGTGAGAGATTTCGCAACAATAAAAGGACAATGGGTATAATAAGATGATAGTCAGTAAAAGCTAACATCTTCCGGTAATGGATCATAATGCGCATCCCAATCATCTACGGTACCTTCTACAGGAAGATGGAAAGCTTGGATAATCTGTTCCTGTATCTTCTTGGAAAAAGAGCTTCCGTACAGTATAACGAAGTGTTTTTCCTTCTTTCTGTAAAGAACCCTGCCACGTGGGATCGAATCGTACTCAGATCGAAGTTCCTCAGGTAAGCTCTCAAGTCTGCCTTCTTTTTCGAGGACCTGCCATTCATGCCAGTGAGAGAATGTGCTGTCTATAGAGATATCGGTACTGTTGGCATCTTCAGGTCTTTGAGTAAAGACTGCAAAGAGCCTGTCTTGGTAGCACCAGAAGATGCCGACTCTCGCTTCTTGAAATTCTTTTGTTCTCATAGAGTTGAATTGCATAGGTGTTTGGCTGCAGTGCAACGGCTATTCCTCCGGAAGAGCATCGAAGAACTTGTAAACCAGCCAGGAAGGCTTTTTCTCACCGGTAACTTTGTCCACTGGTGCAGTAAGTGGATAATACCCGTCATTGAGGGCCCGTTGTACGGTGGTATAGTAGCCTGATCGATCCCCCCATATCTGAACTTCTCCATATTGAGGATCGGTGGAGATGATCGGCTGGGTAATAGTCGGTAAACCTTGGGAGCCTGGTTTTCCTCCGAACATCAGGCTGTGGTCGCCTTTCTGGAAGAGCACAAGGACGTTTAACTGGTATCTGTTTACAGCTCGTTTAAGATCATCCGGCATAGACTGCCATGCGTTTCTGTACCATCTGTTAAGTTGAAGCATATATATTTGCGGAGTACTGATGGGAAGGAGTCTCCGGTTACCGGGTTTGAACGGACGACCGAAGGCATCTTTGGGCGGCTCTTCCGGAGTGTAATCTGGAATCATGATAATAAGTTGAATCTGGTTATTAGCAGCACTGGCACCTACTCGATAATCAAAAGCTGGTTCCATGTTGCCGAGGCGTTCGGCTATAAATTCTTCGTCGAAGTGGGGTTTCAAAGTCTCAGGAAGCTGGTTAAAGACCTGTAGGGACTTTTCGCTGGAAAGGTCATAGGTGGTCTGGGCTTCCAGGCTTATGGATAAAACAAGGGTAATAATTGCAGTCAAGATAATTGGTCTAAGATTGTTCTTCATGCAGAAGCTCCTTCTTCAGTGGTTCTTGCCCTACTAATATCAGCTACGTGTGCCGATTTTTGACATAGAGGGCTTTTCTTTGAAGTAGTATGAAAGATTGCATCAGTGAAGGAGAGTTTTAGATTTCACAACTTAGTTACAGATTTTCTTTCATAGAAGAAAAAGGTTAATTAATAGGAATTAATATACAATTTTCCACTTTTGGCCATATGTCACGATCATTTTTTGACATCCCTGTCCCAATTTTTGTAACTATTATATTAGCCCATTCTTCGTAGTAATAGGCACAGTGGCGTTAAACTGGCACGTGTCCTTACGAAAGCAAAAACCGTGACAGTAGCTACGTCTACTCCAAATGCGACTTTGGATGATTTTTCCTTCTTATTGATTTTCACAATTCTTTATAGTATGCTTTTAAGACTAAGTGGACTTGAGAGCCCAGTCGGGTTAGGCTCACAGCTACAGGTAGTTGCAGTTGGTACTTTATTGTTGATCGGAATATCGTCATTGGGCTTTTGGCTGTATTTGACCTTGTTCTCTGATTCATCAAAGGAGGTACCGCCTATGAAAAAAATCATAGATAGCATTGTTATTGTTACTAAACCGATCATTTCAGTTTCGGTCAACATAGGTGCTAATCTGCTTGCTTCTGCTTGTCTGGGGTCTCAAGTTCATTTAGCAAATAGTATTATTTAGGCCACAAGGAAAGTCAATTCCGACCAAACTGCTCATGTGGGCTCCAGTGTAAAGATTTTTTCATTGCATTAACTTCTTACAGGAGCCTTATCGGACTCATGTTGAGGTATGTAATGCCAAAAGTTTATCGGATTCTCGGGATTGAAGGTAGATAAGCACTGTTTTGTTTTTAAGGATACGCCGAGTTTCTCTTTCTTACATTTTTCATCGAACTTTTTTAGTAACTTGAACCTGAATTTTTCCCCATTTGTCAATTTAACTTCTTGAGAATCGAAAAGTGATGGTACTTGGGACTCTTTCCAGGTCGAATAAGCTGAGAACGAAGACTTAGAAAATATAGCTAAACCAGAAAAGAGATCGGCTACTTGTACAGGTACTTGAAGACTTGAGTCTTGTTCTATGAATGATCTTATCCGATAATGTGAGTCTGAGAAAAATAGGCCGAACAAACTATGGTCAACTTCGCATCTACTGCCAATCGAAGCAATACAAGAATGAATTGTACCCCAATCTATACCATTTCTTTGATCTGGCATTACATCCCAGACGGCTCCTTTTTCTCGACGTTTCATCGCATTGGTTAATAAATGGAAAAACATCCTTTCATAATTTGCTATATCGTCACGTGATTGAACTGTATGACGTGAATCATGAGTATCCCATACAACTGTATCAATTCTTATATTGTATTGTTTTAGATGCTTGAAAATTGTATCAATAATTTTCTCGGCACAAAAATAGTACTTGGCTGTTTTCAACTTTTGCCACTTAAACTCACTAACATCCGAAGAAACCAAAATCTGTTTCATTATTGTGGTGAATTCAGAAACATAATTCTTGGGCAAGGAAAATGCGCAAAGGCTTTGAAATCTTGAGTCGGTTATATTGCTTTCATCCGTAAAAATTACATATTCCATGTTTTTCCCTCGCACGCCGTAGGCGTCCAGCCAACATATCATTTTGAAAAAACATCTAATGACATCTATACAATTATCATCAAAGCTGAATATATCGATCATAGTTCTGTTATAACCCCTACGATCAAGATGATGTGTATATATATTGGAGATTAAACCTAATACGGCTATGTTGCAAGTGTGAGTCTTAAACATACTCAAGAATTGAAAAGACGTTAGTTAGCTATATATCAGAAACATTAACATACGAGTAAATAGATCGAGCTGTAGGTACTTAATGAGTACGCTAAGATGTATAACATCTCTTATGCAAGTACATCAGAAAGGGCTTCGGCAGTTCTGAAGAGGATCTGCTATGAGTTCTCCTTTAAGTGCTGGAA
>JBMCLJ010000110.1:0-3439 GCA_048615375.1 Candidatus Dojkabacteria bacterium
GGAGAAGTATCTTAATGGAAAAGAGCTTTCGAAAGAAGAAATTACAACTGCAATGCGAAAAGGTGTGCTTGGCAGCAAGTTTTTCCCGGTTTTCTGTGGATCTGCTTTAAAAAATAAAGGCGTTCAAGTTCTCCTCGACTACATCGCGCGACTTCTCCCTTCCCCACTTGAAGTACCTTCCATCGAAGGCGAAGATCCAAAGGATCCGGAACATAAAATGCCACGACACGCTGACGAAAACGAACCCTTCACCGCGTTAGCGTTTAAAATCGCCACTGACCCGCATGTTGGTCGGCTGACATTTTTCCGTGTTTACTCCGGTAAGCTGCAGACTGGTTCATATATTCTCAACGCGACTAAAGGAGAAAAAGAACGTGTTTCCCGTATCGTGAGAATGCACTCCAATCAACGTGAAGAAGTTGAAGAAATTAAAGCTGGAGAGATCGGAGCACTCGTCGGTATGAAGTACACCACTACCGGTGATACTCTCTGCGATGTAAATAACCCGATTCTCCTGGAAGGTATTACCTTTGCTGAACCAGTTATCTCCAAGGCTCTTGAACCAAAGACAAAAGGTGACCAGGAAAAAATGGCTGAAGCCCTCGCGAAACTGGGTGAGGAAGATCCAACATTAAAGATCGGAACTGATCCGGATACTGGTCAGGTGGTTATCCAGGGTATGGGTGAAGTTCAACTGGAAGTAATTGTAGACAGGTTAAAGAGAGAATTTAAAGTTGATGTTAATACCGGTGCTCCTCAGGTAGCATACAAGGAAACCATTTCCAACAATGTTATTCAGGAAACCAAATATATTAAACAATCCGGAGGTCGTGGACAGTATGGGCACGTATGGCTGCGCCTGGAACCGTTCCCGGAAGGTGACTTTGAATTTAAATCAGAAGTCGTGGGAGGTAATGTACCACGCGAATATATCCCTTCTGTTGAAAAAGGCATCCGTAAGACTCTAGACTCAGGAGTCATAGCCGGGTATCCGATTATCAACATTCGAGCAGTTCTGACTGATGGCTCATACCATGATGTTGACTCGAGCGACGCGGCGTTCCAGATCTGCGCGTCAATCGCATTCAAAGACGCGATGCGACAGTCTGCCGCCGGAACTCAACTTCTTGAACCAATCATGGATCTTGAAGTCGTATTTCCCGATGAATATACGGGAGCCGTAAACGGTACCATTCTATCCAGACGAGGTATGATTCTGGAAACAGACAAGCGTGGAAATGTCTCGGTAGTCCGGGCAGAAGTTCCCCTCGCGGAAATGTTCGGGTACACCACTGAGCTGCGTTCCGTAACCTCAGGACGAGGTAACGCGACAATGCAGTTCAAGAAGTACGCCCCTGCTCCACAACATGTCGCTGATGAAATTGCCAAAGGCAGGTCAACCAAGACAGAAGAGTAACGTCAATTACATACACAACGTAATGGTCGCGTTTGAAACGCGACCATTTTATTTTCTCGGGTTATTTCATCAAAAAAATGGTAATCAATAGGAATAGTAAGTAAGTCAGTCTTTTCCACAGCTGAAAGAAGTGGTATAATATACTATAAGATGTTAAAGCAGGTACACAATTTTTTAAAAGAAGAAGCTGTGGGTCTAGGAGCATGGGTATTTGGTCAGCAAATGCGTTTAATTGTTATTTCATGTATTAGTTTACTCGTATATAACATAGACATGATCAATGTTAATTACGCTCCTGAGAAACCCACGTATAGTCTAGTACGTACTGCCGATAGAAATTATATTCTTGAAGCATTAAGCGATCAACCTTATGGTCATGATCGTAGACTAACACTCACTATTCCTGATCCAGCCAGTCAAGCACCTCATAGCCCAATTGATCATACTTCTTGCGAAGAGTGGCGTAACCAAATTCCACTATTTTTTCCGGGAATGATGGAGCATGTGATACGTAGACAAGAGGAGCAAGTCTGGGAATTGTGCGATACTTCTAGCTCCACACGGGGTGATAACCTTACGCTGTTCTTAACTGAAGGAATAACCTATAACACTTTACCACTACCAGGATACAGAAAGGTAGATACAGTAGTTTGTAGTGATATTTGGAGTAAAGAAATAGCATGCTCGTTTACATACCAAAACCGAGAAGCGAATGGAGGCGGGAATTGATGATTCACAGTTCATGACTCTACATGTAGCTGGTTTTTTTACACCAGATATTTTGTCAGATCAGAAACACTTTTCCAGTTTAGAAGTCGAACTGATCGTGTTTCGAGATTTTCTCCAGTGTAGATGACATGACCTAGTTCTTCTCTACCTCTCGCCGAATTCCAAACTTTAATTCCTTTTATATAGTCACTATTAAATGTTCTTCCTGCTTTTATTTCAACAGGGTAAAGTTGATCTCCATTTTTGATTAACAAGTCAACTTCGTTATGCTCGCTATCACTCCAGAAGTACAATTGAGAGCTTGAACGGTGATTTAACAGTTGCTTCTTAACATCAGCTACTATCATATTTTCAAATAAATTCTCCAGCGCGTAATGGCTCATCATCTCTTTTTCACCATCAAAGCCAAGTAAATAACAAAGCAATCCCGTATCATAAAAATATATCTTTGAAGATTTGATTGTCCTTTTGCCGTAGTTTTCGTAGTAAGGCTGAAGCCGAAAAACGATATAAGTCGTCTCAAGAATAGAGATCCAGGACTCAACAGTTTTGTAATTGACCCCCAGATCACTGCTGAGATCAGAAACTGTAAGAGTTCTTCCAACTCCTCCCTGCCATTAGTTGCAGAAATCTTTGAAAGTTCGTTAGATCTCCTATATTCTTCACCTGGCGTACGTCACGTTCTACATACGAGGCTACATAATCCGGGTACAGGTGGGAAGGACTTAATTCCTGATCATAAATGCGAGGATAAAAGCCATATACCATTTGTTTATAATGAGACTCACAAATTAGCTTTGATCTAACCAACTCACCAATACTCAGAGGTAAAAGCTGGAAAATTGCTACTCTTCCAGCGAGACTTTGGCTAATCTTTTCAGATAAAAGCAGATTTTCTGATCCAGTGATTACAAAACGGGCAGGCTTAAATGTTTCATCGATCGCTACTTGAATATAGGAAAGCAGCTCCGGGTATTTCTGCACTTCATCAAAAATGATTCCCTCGTTATGGTCATAAATAAACCCTTTTGGATCTTCCATTATCAACGCACGTGTAACTGGATCTTCAAGGTTATAGTACCTGTGGTTTGTGAAAAACTGCTTTACCAGAGTTGTCTTACCGGACTGGCGTGGTCCAATAATTGAGATCACGCCAATTTTCTTTGCGAGAGCACTCAACTCCTCTTTAATACTTCGTACAATCATTAGTTAGCATACCACACTTTCTGTAATTCTACCCAGGTCTGTTCAGTGAAGTATCTGGCATACGCCATGGCAACTTAACCTGAGCGT
>JBMCLJ010000111.1:0-3336 GCA_048615375.1 Candidatus Dojkabacteria bacterium
CGGTGAACACCCCACTTCTCATAATCAAACTGCTGAACAATCCACTGGTACCACAACATCCACCTCGGTCACCACCACAACTGAAAACAACACTTTTGACCTTGAGTCAATCAAGACCAGGGAGGACTTTGTACATATCGCAGCAATCCAGCTCCAGAAACTTGAAGGTATCTCCCAGGATGACCTGGATACGATACTAAACAGCATTAAAAAAGGAGAAAAGTATAAACTTACAAGCAGCCCAAAAGTTAACTACAGAAAAGGCATGGTAACAGACCCAAAAGGTCAATTAATAGCCTATCCTGAAGTAAGAGATCTTCCACAGATAGATCTTGGTAAACCATATCAGCAGGAGATCTGGATCGGCAAAGACGGGGTGAAAACAATCCTTTCTCAAGATGGGGAAGTATTCTACGCCTCATCGGCGAGCCTTGATACATTTTACACCTTTATCGCCAGAAAACCTCACACCTTAACTAAGGAAATTCAAACTTTTGAAGGTGGCCATCCGTGGTCAAATGGAGAACACAAAAATCCCCACAATACACAAGTATTTGTAAACCAGGAAGCACAATACCTGTTTGATATTATTCAGGAGTCTCGTACAGGCATTCCAAATGGACTAAAAACAGTTACCTTAAAAGAAATCAACACGAACGAAAACTCAAAAACTGTGGTATTCGAGACTGTACTCGATACACGTGGAAAGAGTTTTATCAATGAGTCAGGAAAAAAAGAAATGTACGGAGATGTGTACCAGCGATTACACCAATACTTTAAAGTTGATGAAGAGGGTAATGTAAAAATGGTAAAAATTGACTCATATGATCGAACCGGCGCACAAACATTCAATATTAAAATCCAGGAATCTGAAATACGAGAATACACTCCAGAATACTTTGAGATAGAAATGGAAAGGCTGCCGGAAGACACAAATATCGAAACTATTAAAAAGTATATGTACAATTGCGGAAACGGATCATATTCCCCCGAAAAATGTAATAACTAATACGAGACATACTTGAATAGATGCATACAGACTTCGAAAACTTTTACAGGAAGACATACTCATACGTGTATGTCTTCTTTTCATCTCGTGTTTTTGATAAATCTCATAGTGATGACCTGTGTCAGACTGTGTACTTGAAATTTTATAAAAAGTTTAGCAAGCAGGAACATTTTGACGAAACTTCACTCAAGATACTATTTGGTTTTTGCAGGAATGAGTTTAAAGAATACCTGCGAATACAAGGGAAGAGTAGAGAAGTAGACTACATTGAAGATTTCCAATACACGGTCACGAACGACTCGGACGAGTACCAGCAGCCCAATCCATATCTTGAACTCATAAAACACTCACTCATAAAATTACACCCCACCACCCGGAAAGTCATTGAATACAAATACTTCTACCGAATGTCCCATAGGGAGATAGCTGTCCTGGTGGGAATACGCGAGAGCTCGGTATCAAAGATCGTGCAGAGAGGGGTGAGGTATTTGAAGAAAGCGTGTGAGACTGGATCGTGATTAAGTCCTTGTATCTCCATTATCAGGGACAACCACATTGTTATGAAGCCAAGCATTAGACTCATCTATCACGGACTTTCTGAGGCGTTCTGCTGTTGTTCATCAAGGAATATTTGCTGAGCTAATATGAATCGTACTATTTGTACATGTTCTTTATTCGACAGTTCTCCCCAAACAATACCGCTCGGTACTGCCACCGTATAGCCCTGAAAGTTGTACTCTTCAAAATCATCTAATATTAAGTAATCCTCAGGGTTTAAAGGCTTTATACCTGGTTCATAATCTACAGGTTTCTGATTATCCGGTAAAGCACTAAGGGGACTAGTCACTCCCGTATATGAGGTCACACTATCTTGTATTATCGGTTCGTGTTTACCTGCTAGATTCATAGTAGTATCAGTCGCGGCATGCGAATCCGCTCTACGGGGTGACAAGCTCGCGATAGAACGTTTATATGGAACTTCTTTTAATACTCCAACTTCTCCGTATATAGTTAATAACTCGTTTTCTATGGCTCGGAGGATAACTCTGGCAGTAGACTCTTCGGGTAAAACTGTTAATAATCCTTGAACCATTCTTGGATAAGCTTGATTAAGGCTGTATAAGTCTTGTGGACTGGCTACGAGTTTTTGTAGCATAGCTGACGCGTTTGTGAATGACAACGTTGCTTCAGTTTGTGAATGATAATTTCTAATATTTCCAATAATGGATAATGCACCTCGTATATTGTCTTCGAATTCATGCATAAATGGTGGATTATAAGAGCTGATACGCTTGGCAAGTGCAGTAAGAATTTGTATCATTTCCGGGCGCATCTCAGTACTTGATCCATGTATAGTCTTTTGCACTGCATCTTGCAATGCTGAAGGATCTAATACTGTTTGTGTTGAATATATGCCATGAGTGTCAACAAATGCATCTTTTATGGTATTTTCGATTTGGCTACTAATTTGAGCTCTTTCTTCCGAAGATAACTCAACCTGGTATGTTTTTGTATCTTCCCTCTGCAATGCTCGTACCGCAACCCGTAATACCGCACCTATGTATGCCTCTGATCCTGACAATGGTAAGAAAGTACATAGTTTCTCTACGATATCAGTAACACTTCTTATATCTCTATTTTGTTCTACCTGGTCAATTTGTCTTTGTTTTTCTTCAACGCTTGTATCTTCAGGATATATATATATATTACTAGTCTGAAGCCAAGCGCTTCTTATTCTCAAATCGCCAGGGGATTCTCGTCGTCTTGAACTGAAATCACGGGTAAGTCGTGCTGCTGTAGCATGGGCATTTGATATATGAAAGTTTGGAATATGACCAAGTGCAGCTTGCAATTGCTGATAATAATCATAACTTCTATCAGGATTCGATCTACTGAATATACCTAAAGCTTTTTCCACGACTATGAGAGATAGAGGTACATGCTCCCTATTTGGGGAGCTAGATTCATTACAGAGCGTTCCAAAAAGATGTTCAGCAGGTGTTATATCACCGGGAATAGTTACTACAATCCTTTCGTCTATATAAAGTTGCGTAGGACATCCAGTACAATGATCTGATACTTCTGTTTTTAGCATCAGATCTAAATAATATTTCAAATCAGGAGGTATTACTAATTCTGAAGTCTTTGCCTCTGTATTTTGTATTTGGTCAGACATTTCTTCCTCTTTCGCAAAGAGGCATATTGCTGGTTTTTTAAATAATTATCAGATAAGAATTAAATATAGAATATATGACTTTAGTTGTCAAGATAGCCAGGTCTGTTCAGTGAAGTATCTGGCATACGCCATGGCAACTTAACCTGAGCGT
>JBMCLJ010000112.1:0-3286 GCA_048615375.1 Candidatus Dojkabacteria bacterium
AATATACCGTACAACGGTAATTAGCCCATTGTTGCAATGCGAGTCTCCATTGTACCCCGATTGTAATGATCAGACGGGAAAAAAAGTTAGCATCCCAATACCCTGTATAGTCTGAAGGTACAGGCTGGTAAATTCTCGAGTCTTTGCGTTCACCTTCAGAGAGGTACTTGAATAGCAAGTACGCGTGGTATTCTTTATGATTGAGCATGTCAGCGTCGTTACTCGTGATAAGTACATTGTCCGGATTTATACCGGCTGCTTTAATCTGGTTATATACAAAGCGGCCTCCATGATTCTGGTTTGCCGACTTCCCTTTTATTTCTCCGGGTTGTAGTTCGTGTTCGGTAATGAAAATATGTGCAAACCTGTCCTTGAATTCTTTTTGTATCTGGAGGGCGATTTCTTTGCCGGCTGGAAGCGCTTTCTCAGAAGATAAGCATAAAATCTTTTGTTCTTTTGGGAAGTTGGATGTTGCAATACTTTCAACTGTCGGCCTGATAATGTTTATAGATTCTGAGGCGTACGGTATGAGGCCACAATAGTAGTATGTATTCCATTCTTCTGGAAATTCATGTTGTAGTCGCTCAAGCCAGTTCTGTCTGGTAACATATAAGAGCTTTCTATGGCCGATGTAGGCATAGGTCACAAACTTGATACTGTTGTAGACCCAGTACACAGAATACGCCAATATGAAGTACGCGACAATATTTGGTTGATAATTGGAAATGAGGATTGGAGAAATCAGTAGAGTCCATGACAACAGACCAGGAAAAATCTCTAGCAATCGGTAGAAAATACGGTCAGTTACAATTCTATCTAAAACTTTCATAGACTAATGACTTTGGACTACTCTGAGACAGCACCTTCCTGCTCCGTTGGACGAACCACAACTCTTCTATTTGGATCTTCGCCAATACTTGAAGAAAGTATGTCAGGATGCTTTTCCTGAATAAGAGTATGTACCACATGCCTCTCATATGGAGTCATCGTAGGGAGTATTATCGGCTTGTTAAATTGTTTGCATTTTTCGATAGCCTGCTCTGCTATTTGTTGAATACGTTCGATCCGTTTTTGTTTATAACTATCAATGTCAATAATAAGTTTAATGTTTTCTTCGTAATCCTGACTCCGATTTATGTAGATCTGACGAATGATATGTTGGAGGGAAAGGAGGGTTTTCCCATGCTGACCAATCAGGTAAGATACGTGCTCGCCAGTAATATCAATTTTAAGCTCAGTGTCAGAGAGAGGAGTGTATTCCGCCTGAAATGAATCCCCAAAACCGATTCGAAGAAATTCATCAACTATCTCTTGAATTTGTAAGAATTTATCCATGATCTATGTTTCTATTTATAATACTTTATTAACTATTTGTCCAAGTTACCCTTCGCTTTTTTTTGCTTGGTATTAGACTTTTTCGTAGTCCGGGTATCTGTATCATTCTGCTTTCGTGGTTTGAACAAATGCTGAATTTTCTTCCCTTCATCAAAGATGTTGTATTGGATATACATCTGTGTGATAGCAAATATGTTCTGCGTTAACCAGTACAGACCAAGTGCAGACGAGAAATTGTATGACGCGATACCGATAGTGACTGGAATGAGGTAGGTTGTTTGCATGCGTATCATTTTTTGCATATCTTCCTGCATCTTTTGCTTTTCCTCGTCTTTTTTTGTTAGTTTCTTCTTGTTTGCTTTCGGCTTATTTGTTTCTTTTTGCTTTTCCTTGCGACGCTGTTGATAAAAATTCATAAATTTACCTTGTATAAATTGAGTCAACATAAGTAACAGGATGAGTAACGCATAGGGTAGGAAGGTGGATGTAAATCCTACATCGGCAGGAGTATTTGCCAGGTCGAAACCTAAAAATTGTGTATTAAACCTGTAGTCGGTCTCATGCTTTAAAAAGTCAAAATACACTGTGTCGTTAAATATATCCCCGGATGAAGCTGACGCGATAGTATTGATGACCTGATTAAGACCAAGAAGTATTGGTATCTGTATGACAAATGGTAATAACCCGCTAATACAACTTCCTGCTGTCTGCCGCATAAGCGCCATTTCTTCCATAGACATCTGGGAGCCATCCTTGTGTCTCGATTGGATTTCCTGCAATTTTGGTTGAAGTTCCGCCATTTTCTTCTGAAGGCGGATTTGACGGATTGTAAGAGGCAATAGAACAATACGTAAAAAAATTGTGAAAAAAATAATAGCTAATCCAAAGTTCTCACAAAGTATTTGGTAGAATACCAGAATGAAGTTAGTGAGCGGTTGTATTATAAGAAAATTGAACACTGGAGATTATAACTTTCGATTTCAATAATGTCACGTGTAAATACAAATTTTACTTGCTTGAAGTTTCCCTGAATAACCGGATCTTTTCATGGTTGCCACTCAAAAGCACCTCCGGGACACGATGCTCAATACCTTCGTCATCTACGAACACCTCAGGTCGAGTGTACTGAGGATATTCTAAATTTCTGTGCCCTTCTGAGAGTTCACTGAAAGATTCTTCTTTGCTCGAACAGGTATTTCCCAGAACTCCTGGAAGGAGTCGTGCCACAGCGTCAATGACAACTAATGAAGGTAGTTCTCCGCCTGTAAGGATGTAATCACCTATGGATATTTCTTCATCAACAAAGTGCAGTATCCTTTCGTCAAAACCTTCATAGTGCGGTGCAATAAGTATCAATTCCTCGTAACTTTTAGAAAATCTTTCCGCTACGGGTTGTTGGAACGTTGCGCCTTTTGGTGAAAAAATAACAGAAAGGGATTGTTTATCGGTGTTTTTAATTGCTCGCAAAGCTTTGTATATCGGCTCAACCATCATTACCATACCCGGCCCTCCACCGTAAGGTCTGTCATCAACCATTTTATGTACTTCTCTTGGTTTCGCCCAGTCTCGCAGGTCATAAATATCTATAGTGATAATGCTTTTTTCCTGTGCTTTTTTAAGTAGTGAAAATTGTAAAGCGTTATGGAAAAAATTTGGAAATATTGTCACTATTTTAAAATTCATGGCATATTATAGCGAACTTTCTCTTATGAACCTATACATGTGCTACTTGAAGTGTTAATACATGGTAATCTACTGGTGGTTCCAGAATACGGCGGAATCGGGTATAGTTGCATGTATACCCATGTCGAAATTTTTAGAAAAAATTGCAGCGGAGTCTTCAATTGAAGATAAAATTCAGGAAAAGAAGTCTACTACAGCGCCAAAAGCTGCACCGCGCGATACTGATATTGCACCTGGTAACGTAAAAAGGTTTATATTGGGAGTTGTT
>JBMCLJ010000113.1:0-3188 GCA_048615375.1 Candidatus Dojkabacteria bacterium
ATAATTATTTTATTTTTAAATTGCAAAACTTTCTATTTTTTTATTGCGCACGAACGTTTTGCTATAAATACAGTAGCCGCTTATCGCAGATTTTGCAAAGAGAGTCTACGCTTGCCAATCAGCCGAGTATGTATCCACCGAGCCACGGCGGCTATTGGATTTATAGCGTGTTAGTTGCTGGCGTTTTTTTCTGTCCGCTTTCTTATTTTATACTTATTCCTTATTTCCAAAAGCCGTTTTTCTCTCAGTTCAGGATTTTTCTCATATTCCTCATGATGTTTGTCCCGAATTCTCCGCATCATTTTCACTGCATCAAAATCTTTTTCTTTCATATTTTGTCCTCCCTTAAAATTTCTCTTGGAGTTCTTATCTCAAGAATAGAATATCCATTTTTCAAATTTACTGAATTAAACAATCTTATTCTATCTAAATTAACAATATGTTTAAAATTCCAGCTCACAAGAACATCGACTTTAAAAATTGTCGCAATTGCTATATGTTGAGCATCTTCAAAGTACTTTTCAGTTATTGCACCCTCCAAAATATAATTTTTTGCCAGATTATTTGTTTCTGAATCAGCAGCTACTAATTCCGGATTATAATCAAGTAATTCTTTCAATTTATTCTTGACTCGTTCAGGTGCGTCCTCAATTTCGTCAATGGTAATATCGGAAAATACAGCAATTTTTCTACCATTTAACACTTCTTCAATTAATTTATTTGACCATTCATTAAATTCTTTATCAAAGCAACCTCCAATTACAGATGTGTCGATGTAAACTCTTTGAATCATATTTTTTTGATCAAATTTAATCATTCTTCTTTTTATACGGAATTTTTAGCACGATCGTTTTTTAACGCTTGCAACTAAACGGTTAATGGTCGAGTAGGCAAGGGGAGTCTCACCCCAAGCCTCTCACAGGACCGTACGTGATAGTCTCCCATCATACGGCTCTTGTTATACAAATCCGCTACAAGTTAGTGAGAAAATCCTAATTGCCAGTGATAAAACAGGTAAGGATATTGTTTACGAACCCTATCCAACCATCTACAGGCTTTGTTCAAACTATGCTTGTAACGTTTATACCGTTTTCTTGCCCAGCGAACTAAACGACAACGCAAAAGGTAAAATACTTTAGACAACTCATACCCTCTGAATTTGCCGTAGTAATTAATCCAACCCCGTATGTAAGGATTCAACTTTTGTGCAATACCGACAATGCTCTTAAAACTCATGTCTATAATGTTGAGTTCCTCTAGTTTGTCTGCCAGTCTTTTACGTGATTGAATACTTATTGCACAGTCATAACCTAAGAATAATTTTCCTGTCCGTTTTGACTTTGCCGTGCGGGGTTGAAAAGAGTATCCCAGAAAATCAAACTTGACTGTTTTGTAAGCACCCTGACGCTTAAAATCACGGCAATAAACCAATTTGGTCTTATCCGGATGTAGTGCCAGTTCGCAATCTTCCAGTCTTTGTTTTAATTTCATTAGTACTCTCTCTGCATGAGCCTTGCTCCTACAATGTATTATGGCATCGTCGGCATAACGCACCCATTTCACCGTAGGAACATGTAGATCAAGCCATTTATCGAATGTGTAATGCAGGTAAAGGTTTGCAAGCAAGGGACTTATTACACCACCCTGTGGTGTTCCTTTCCCTTCTCTTAGTACCTGTTTACCTGATTTTGTCTGAAAAGGCATATTCAACCACCTCTCAATATACATACACGCCCATTTTTCAGGAACATGTTTGTATATGGCTTTCATGAGTTTCTCATGACTGATGTTATCAAAGAAACCCTTGATATCCAAATCAATAACCCAGTCATACTTCCAACAGTTTTCCCGCACCATTCCAAGTGCCTGGTGGGCATCCTTGTGGGGGCGATAACCATAGGAGTGTTCACTGAAAATTGCTTCAAATCTGGATTCAAGATAATCTTTTACAACCGTTTGAGCAACCCTGTCGGCTATCGTTGGCACACCTAACTTTCTGACTTTTCCGTCTTTCTTTGGTATCTCAACTTCTTTAACCGCTGGTGGAAAATAACTACCTGATGCCATTCGATTCCAAACTTTGTACAAGTGCTTTGAACGATTTGCATCAAATTCTTCCATGCTAAGCTCGTCTATACCTGCACTTCCTTTGTTGGCTTTCACTTTCTTATAAGCCTGCCATATCATTTGGCGGCTTATCGGTACTGATTTTGTCTCATTCCATAAAGTCATCCTCTGTTTGAGTTGTTTAATGTTATGATACTGTATAACCTGACCCCTTCGCTCCACCCCCATTACAGGAGTTTCATTACTACTACGGATCAGTCCGTCTCTGTAAAACCCATCGGTATTCGGTCTCTGGATTGTTTCCATTGTACCTTTCCCTTTGCATGGTTTTACAGTTTCCCAAGTTCCTCAACTGAGCCTGTATAAAGTTCATGCCACCTGAACCGGAACGAAGTGGAGCTCACGACCAAAGGGAGTAATGCGCCAGCCGTACAACCAGTAAGCAGTTTTCCGTTGTACTTATCACCGCATTCATACCTCTACGGCTTTTGACTGAAGATACCACGTTCTCGACACCTCTTCAGTGGTTCGCTTGCCAACGCACGATCTGGCTCAATAATCCCAGGGATTATTGCCCTCTCCTTTATACTTACCTGTATACCCTCATGGGGTAAACTTTTATTCACGAATAATCTGAATAGTAAGGTGTTCATGATTGCTTCGCAATTCCTAAACGCTCAGCACCTTGACTCTTAATCAAAGCACCTTTAGGTGGTTTATTCACAATAGTTGAATTTCAAAGGTGTTCATGAGCTCACTGCGTTCGGTTAATGCCCTCTCCTGCAAGACGACATTGATGGGTCGGTTCCATCATCTCAATTAAAGCATGTAGTACTGTTTTATGCCGTTGTACTACTTCTTGGCACACGTATGAAACGTAGGGCATTTCGAAGCACTTACCTGTCCGCCCGATACTGAGCTTGCTAAGTGCCGAAAACTTGCGGAAACCACTGTCCGCCCTATGTTTTATACCCATTGTTACCTGCTGGCTTTTTATTTTTTCTTATCAAATTTATCAGTCCAACTATTAAATTCAGAACGACTATTGAGGGAATGTAATAGAACACTCCGATTATGTAAAACCACAAAGTCGCAATTGAAATTAGCTCAAACCAATTTGT
>JBMCLJ010000114.1:0-3040 GCA_048615375.1 Candidatus Dojkabacteria bacterium
AAATACTGCTTGATAACAGCACCGGCTCCAGGAACAGGGGTTAATCAACGGTCTCCATCAGCCCAAAGACTTTGCTGTCTAGAGCGGACATAGAATTAACTACTTGTTCTTGTTGTGAATGTTTATGTGAAGGCCTTTGTGGCCGCACTAATCTTTTAATTCCCACACAGGGATGAACACCTAAAGCATCAACACATTCATCTCCTATTCTACCAAGTCCAAATTCCCATTCTGGCTCTTTTAAAGAGACCTCTAATCTTGCTCTTTCAAAATTTTGATATATGAATGGGTGTTCTCCATCATCTCCAGCCACAGAAATCACGCGAGCGGGTCCTAACGGGTACCCGTGGTCATACAAATTCCAGTAACCATGTGAATGAAAAATTGTTCCCACACCATAGCCTCCTATTTCCTTGGGAGCTCCCACGTCAATATAGTTTCCTTCTACTTTATCGGTTATGATTTCACCATCTCTTCTTTCTATCCCCTGATCTACCAAAGCGCGACCCAGTAACGCACCTTCTATTAAGTCTCTATTATTCCTTGTAAAACCTGTACGCTCAAAAATTTGAAAATCTATTTCTACTTCATTATCATCTACTTGAATTATACCTTTAGAGAGTGGAGTAATTGGATAACCATTTCTTGCTAACCCGCCTTTTTCCCATTCATGCCAGAATGGTGTACCCTTAACAAGACAAACACTACCTGGCTGCGGATAAGGAGGATATTCAGGATGGCAGACATGTGGTTGATACATCTGATCTTGCTGAGCATTTCCTGTGTCAGGAATTGATAAAGCAAGAAGGAGAAGTGTAGCAGCACCCAGTCCACGAGCTATTCCGGTAATCCTTTCATTAGTTAGTTGATATGCCATATTTTAAATAATTCTATATAAAAGACTTCGAAGTCAATATAGATTATATAACATAATGAATAGACTATCAATTTATGTCGACAGAAACACCATCATACTGGGAAAAGCTAAGCTTACAGACTATTCCAGGTCAACGCCAGGTCATGAGCTGCTCGACTACTACTTTGATTGATGCTCTCAAATCCTGATGCCCTAAGCGGATGAGGTCGCATAAACGAACCAAATACAAATGGATGATCACAATCAGCATTAGGCTCTACGGTAGTATTAAGTTTATAGCTGTCCGGTACGATAAAACCGTCCAATCCCTGTCCGAGATCTGACAAGCCGAGAACTGCTTTAATAATCCTATCCGCTGAATAGTATGGAACGCTTCCGGGAAGCACTTGTTCACCCCATATCTTTCCTGCATAGCTCCATACCCACAACAATGAAACTTTCTCATATGATCAATATGGGCTACAGGAGATACTTCCTGAAGGGCAACAATGTTTACATTGGATTGATCACCAGAAAGCCGAACATACAACGCATCAATTAATGGATGGTTCTGCATACCCATGAATGTTTGCTGATTGGTGGATAAAATTGCAACTTCCTGAGTAGGACTTGAGATCATGGTAGGAGTAAATCCGGCGCATTATGCACAACATTATTTGAGAAGCAAAGCATGTTTTTCTCTTATCTAGTAAGCAAATTCATAACACGAACAGTTTATTGTACAATCAAGTACAAACCATGACTATTCCAAGACCCGCGTCTCAACAAAGCATGCCCGACAACGCGAAACGTGTATTCCAGGGCAAAATCTTTGATGTCTATCAATGGCAACAGGAAATGTATGATGGTTCAAGGCAGACCTTCGAAAAACTTCGACGTGCTGATAGTACCGTAGTAATCCCCGTAACAGAGGATAACCGTATCATTCTTACCCGCCAGGAACAGCCTGGTAAAAAGCCGTTTATAGGTTTTGCTGGTGGGAGACTGGAAGACGGAGAAGAAGTGATTAAAGGAGCAAGACGAGAGCTTGAAGAAGAAACCGGGTACACCTCTGATACATTCGAGCTGCTTGATGCTCTGCAGCCAGTCAGCAAGATCGACTGGGCAATCTATTTCCTGGTGGCGAGAAATTGCAGACCAGTAAGCGGGCAGAATCTCGATGCAGGAGAAAAAATCAGCCTGCAAATTGTTGATTTTGAAACTATGATAGACATGCTCGTGTTTGGAGAGATCTCGCACGAGGTGGAACTCACCATTATGGCACTCCGCGCGAAGCTCGACCCGGAACGGATGCAAGCATTAAGAAAGAAGATTCTATAAAATAAAGCTACGCAATCAGCCAAAAACGACTCAACGCAAAAAAACTGTAGTAAACGAGATACAACGCCGGAAAGCGCAACAAGAATTAACTAAAAAGTTCAAAGTTTTTTACAGGGGAAAGTCGATTACAAAGAGCTTGTTGGAGAGGGAAGGACGTACCAGGCAACGAAGTTTTCTCTAAGAAATATTGTCGTGTGGTGATTTACCCTGTATATTCTTTTCACCATGCTCGTTAATGTTGCTCACCTGGCAAAATCATTTGGGAATAAGGATCTGTATGAAGACCTTCAGTTTACTATTGAAGAAGGAGAAAAAGTGGGCGTTGTGGGTCGGAATGGACTTGGAAAATCAAGTCTGCTACGAATTCTTGATGGTGAAGACAAAGACTATCGGGGAACAGTAGAAATTCGTAAAGGGACAAGAATAATCATGACTCGTCAGGAGCACCACGATGTGCATCACATGACACTGATTGAGTACATACTCGCCGATGTGCCTGACTTTTCTGATATGGAGCGGATACTCTTTGAATACGAACAATTTGGCGAGGAAAAAGTCTCGCTTGAAGCGTATTGTGATACGGTAAACTCCTTTTCTGAGAGAGGATTTTACGAACTGCGCAGCAAAGTTGTACAAAGTCTCAAAAACTTCCAGATCGGAGAAGATCGACAATCCCTGCATCTGGAAAAGCTATCTGGTGGTGAAAAACGTTTTGTAGAAATGGTTCGAATCATGTACGCTGAAGTTGATCTCGCACTCATTGACGAACCAACAAACCACATGGACTATGTTGGTAAAGAGCAATTCATTACCTGGCTTAACCAGTCAAAAGAAACCATGATC
>JBMCLJ010000115.1:0-3025 GCA_048615375.1 Candidatus Dojkabacteria bacterium
TCATGTACGGTGGAAACGATGGAACTATAACTCTCTGTAGAGAAGGTGGTGGAACCGAAGTTCTTAAATGGAACGAATTTGACTAGTATACAATAACGGTTACGTTTTTGATATAGGAACCGAAGTTCTTAAATGGAACGAATTTTAATCGTTAATTCAAATTTTTAACCCAGAAAGGACAGAATATTTATTCTGTCCTTTCATTACCTTTGAGAGTCTCAAGCCACGTACTACACAACTCTCATCCACTGCATCAACTCATTTTTTACCACTACCCCTTCCAGCTCCAGCTCTGTAAGACGTGCGTTAATTTCATGTATAGGCATCGATAATCGTTCCGCAAGTTCATCCGCTGTCAAACGCTCTGTCGATAATATCTCCCGTAGGGAACAATAATCATTGTTCAGCGAATTATCGTTGCACGAATTAGTATTTTCTCCTGGTTTCCGCTGCCCGTCCTTCCCATATCCCAATAAACCATAATCGCATACAATCTCATCAGATGTGATAACCAGTCGGGCGATTTGATTTTTAATGAGCGTATTACACCCCTGGCTTCTGGGTCGGGTAAGATCAGCAGGAACAGCGTAGACCTCACGCCCTTCGTCAAAAGCATACCTTGCAGTAATAAGTGAACCACTTTTCTCTGCCGCTTCGATAACCAGGGTTCCACGGGTGAGACCGGCAATAACTCTGTTCCGCATCGGGAAATACTGACGCAGGGGAGGTTCATAAGGTAAAAACTGGGAAACGAGTGCACCTCCTTTATCAACTATACTTTGGTAGAGAGCGTGATTCGCAATTGGATACGTAAAGTGGAGTCCATGCCCCACAACACCAATACAGTTCATGTTTTGTTGAATGGAAAGCTTATGTGCTAACGTATCGATACCTGCAGCCAATCCAGACACTACTGTAAAATTATAGTGAGCAAATCCGTCTACAAATTTTTTACACATCTCCTCTCCATACTTAGTATACCGGCGTGTTCCCACTATGGAAATTGATGTATGAAAATTAAATTTCAGTGAACCAAAATAAAACAGTAAAGTAGGAGGGGAGTATATCTTTTTCAGCTGCCGGGGATATTCTTTTTGCTGATAATTCACAGTGATGCACTTATTTTTATTGATAAAATCCAGTACTTTTTGATACTCGCTTTCCATTACAGCCTGATTAAGAACTACATGGTGTCCAATAGAGCTTAAATCTTGTTTTAATTGAGTGAATGTCTGCTCATGCTTGTACAGTTCAGGATACGCGGCTATCATTTTTCTGACCTTTTTATCTCCAATATCAGGAAACAGCCGTAGTTTAATAATGTTTTTTGTGAGCACGCCGAGTTTCATAGATGTTTAATATGTCATAATAATAACATTGCAGAAGACACCTAGCAAGTGTATAGGAGATTTGAATTATACCTGGGAAATACGGGCTTTATACTCACACCAGAAACTAAGAAGAATATAATACACAGGAAAAAATAAACTCGCGATAATAATCGCGGTAGATGTAGTATTTGCAAACAAAATATAACTCACCATGCTAAACCAGATCCCGCACAATAACCAGGATGTTTTCCAAAGATATTTATTTTTACTTGGGTACAGGTATCTCGTAGGAATGAAGCTTAGAATGGCGGGGATGATAAGAATAATAGTAGAAACCAACTCTCCTGGCATAAACAGGAAAAGATATAATGCCACAACGTTCCAATACACCGGGAAACCTAGAAAAAAGTTATCTTCAGATTTTGGGTTTGCCTGGGCGTAGTAATACAGAGAAGCTAGAGTAGGGATAACAAGTAATGCAGGATGAGGAAGTACATCGATTTGATAGATAATGAGAATTGGCACCCATGCGTACGTAAGGATATCAATGACGTTATCCATTTCCACACCATCAATATCTGGTAAAATTTCTCGTACATGAAACTTTCTTGCCATTACTCCATCCGTTGTATCAAAAACCAGCGAAATAATCAGAAGGATAAATGAGGTGCTAATCTCACCCTGAGCCGCATAAATCATAGCGAATACACCAAAAACCCCTCCAATCGCTGTATAAATGTGAACGAACCAGGCAAGAAGCTTACGTTTCATATGCGAATTGTGCCAGAGAAAAGCGGGAAAAACAAACGATGCTTGCTCTTCACCGGTAAGGTAAATGAAGTGTTGTTTATAGTTCTTACGAAGTCACTTTTTGAGTTTCTCATTGTAGAGTAACTCCTTCTGATGAATTTGATTGTAGTTGATCAGCATTCTCTTGAACAAGCTTTGCAGCGTAACCGATAGGAGTTATACTTTCTTTAAACTAACTATGATACCTGCTTTTGATCCAAAAAAAGACCGATATGAAAGTGATATGATCAGTGAGATAGAATCGGTTGAGGATGTTTACGAGGAGCTTGATTTTGAAAACTGTGTTTTTAAAAAGTGCCGGTTTTTTCAGTGCCAGTTTAGAAACTGTCATTTCAGTAACTGTACTTTTGAAAACTGTGATTTGAGCGTGGTGAAATTTACTAAATGTTCCTTCAGCTCTCTGACGTTCATAAAGACTAAACTCATCGGAATAGACTGGTATGACACATTTCGTTTTTCCCTCACCATGCAATGTTACGGATGTGTGATCAATTACTCAAGTTTTGTACATGTGAAGTTGAAGAGTTTTGTGCTTGAAGAGTGCACGGCACATGACGTGGATTTCTCAGAAGCAGATATGCATAACGCCTGCTGCAAAGACACGGACTTCCAGGGCAGTATTTTTCGCAGGACAAATCTGTCAGGTGCTGACTTTACCGGCGCTAAAAATTACGCAATCAACCCGGCACATAATAATGTGAAAAAAGCACGATTTTCACTTCCTGAGGTATTGAGTTTACTGGCAGAGACGGGGATAATTATCGCAGATGAAGTGGAGCAGAGAATAGTTTAGTGTCTAAACCATTCATAGTCTTTATTTTTGACAAAGTACAGGGTTGTTCAGTGAATATCCAGTCTCTATGTCTTCCCTTAACTAAAAAAGG
>JBMCLJ010000116.1:0-2987 GCA_048615375.1 Candidatus Dojkabacteria bacterium
GATGTACTGCAATTACCAACAAAATTTAACGGGAGCACTATCAGCACGTCCTTAATCTACGTGATGAAACACGTAAAAGTAAAAGAAAAAAGTCCAGTTATATCTGGACTGGATGGATACCACTTGAGTGATGTATTTTATTTCTGCTTCATACGCTCAAGCACTAACGGGTAACCACCCGTTCCGTGATTAAGCCAATGGGCTACGCGAGTAATTGTCGCGGTGCTCGCGCCAGTCGCGGAAGCGATACTTCGATATGGTTCTTGTACTGCGACTCGCTTAACGACCTGGAAGCGTTCAATCATGCTGCGTAACTCACTCAGCGTGCAGAGATCCCGCATGAATTTACCGCACTCCTCAGCTGTCTGAAGCGAGCAAATCGCCTCATACAGTTCACGAGCCTCTTGAGTTGTAAGTTCTTTTTCCAGCATGTTTTAATGTATTAAAACAGTGGATATTACCATACATTCCAATATATGACTATAGTTGAAGAAAAGACAGTCCTCATACTCTTCTAATAATCAATAAGTCGCTATATCTCGATCGCATTTTCTTGTCCAATGTATACATGATATCACACCTGTTATTGAGAGCTATAGCAACCTGAAGTGCATCTTCAAAATCGTCTCCTTGAAGTATCTCCAGTGCCAAGCTTAGATCATTGCTAGAAGATTCGAGTATTGTAAATGGTGCAATACTTCTTGTTATTGTACTTATGGATATCCCTTCTTTGAGTAAAAAGTAATAGCATAAATGTACTGTAATTATCGAGATACAGAATAATGCAGATGACTCAGCAGTAACAGCTTTACATTCATGGGCATACTCTCTATCTAACAGAATTTCAAGTAAAAACGAGCTGTCAAGAACTACTTTCATCACTTAATGCTTATATTTTTTTTTCATATCTTTATAAAGCTCATCTTTATAATCGAAGTACTTTTTTTTGGAGTAACTAGTACCTTTTGAGTTTGCCAGATACTCTGTCAGCCTTTCATTCACCAACATTGCGTTAGAACCAGAATCAACTGTACAAAGCTTTGCGACAGGCTTTGACTTATAAATAATAATAATCTCCTCCCCTTCACTGACTCGTTTAAGAGTCTCTTTCAGGTTAAGCCGCAGTTCTTTTGCAGAAATTGTAGTCATGCTTAAGTTTAACCTTGGTGTACGTTAAAGTCAACTACCGATCTCATCTTAATATAAATCACGTAACTTACAAAAACCAATGTCACACGACAAACAAAACACAACCGCACTCATCATCTATGACTCATTTTTTGGAAACACCCAGAAAATCGCTGAAGCTATCGCGAAAGGAATAGCAGCTTCAATCAAAGTAACGTGCAGTAAAGCCAGCGAAGCGAAACAAACTGATCTTGAAGGGATTCAGCTTTTTGTCGTGGGTGCGCCAACTCAGGGGGGCAGACCAACTCCTGATATCGCGAAATTTGTTGAAGAAATCCCTGCCGGAGGTTTACAAAATAAACAGGTAACCACCTTCGACACCAGGTTTAACGCGAGCGAAAGCAGCTTTGGGCTGAAGATACTTATGGGAACTATAAAGTACGCCGCTGAAAAAATCGCGAAAAAACTTAGCGCGAAAGGCGGCAATCTGGTAGTCCAACCGGAAGGTTTCTTGGTCACCGGCAAAGAAGGCCCACTACAGGAAGGTGAGCTCGAACGCGCAGAACAGTGGGGAAAAGATATCGCCGGAAAAGTAAAGTAGATTGTGAAAACTAATACTCTACAGCAGGAAATCTCGAAACGGGAGAGTGTATCACGAGCTGAAATTTCGAAGATATTAACCGGAAAAGATGCTTCAATCATGACATTAGCCAAAATTGCTAATGCTATGAATAAAATATTGAAATTGAGTACTGTTTCATATAGCTGTATTTGTAGTTTCTCTATGTAAACGCAACTCAAATGCTTTATAATCAACTATGAACACAGTAGACGAACTCTTAGCGAAACTCCGTGCGAAAGGCTATCGAAGCTCGCGTTTGAAACGAAGAATACTTGAGTATCTCGCACAATCCCAGCTTCCCATGACAATACCTGACATCATGAAGCGACTTGAAAAGGAGGGCATTCCATGTAACAAATCCTCACTCTATCGAGAAACCGACAAACTCCTTGAAGAAAACATCATCATAGAAATTGATCTTCTCGACGGTATAAAGCGCTACGAAATCAATAACGAAGTCCATCATCACCACGCCCTTTGTGTAAAGTGTGGAGCCGTCATCTGCGTAGAAATCCCCAATGACCTCGAGCAGGTAGAAAAACAGCTGAAACAAAAAGAAGGCTTTACCGTAAACGGCCATGTGCTGGAGTTTTTTGGGGTGTGTAGAAGATGCGCAGGAGAATCAGAATAAGTAATTACATAAACAGTCACTGTGAGGGTTTAAATTGGATCGTGGAATAATAGTTCTCCATTTATTTTGCACATCGCAACCCTCCCAGTTCCCGTCGCAACTCTTCATCCAGCTCCCCGCGCAGCGCTTCTGGAATTAATGAAAAATATACCAAAGTTGCCCTGTAACTGGTAGAATAATTCATAAATATTTGCAGGGAAAGTAAACATAATGCCCAATTATTCAGATCATACAGAAAAAGCTTTAGCACGAATGGAGTCTGATGAAATTGAATTTGCTCGAGAGTTTTGTGAACACTGGGGAGTGGATCGACTTCTCGGTATTTGTGAGTTTTACATGCAACATCATGATCAGATTAATACAACAAGTAGCTTGTGGGCTTCCTCAGTAGTAGAGTCACGAAAAGAATTAAAAGATCCTCATAGAGAATTCGCGAATATGAATTTAAATGAACAAATCTCATTTCTAACTGAGTTATTCTATAGAATCACTCTCATCAACCCTGCTGAATTGGAAGAAATCCATTTAGCTGAGTATGAACATAACTTAGCACTGAACTTTGGCAACGCTAGCAATCTTCTATAGGATGTAGGCAAAAAATCTGGT
>JBMCLJ010000117.1:0-2940 GCA_048615375.1 Candidatus Dojkabacteria bacterium
TCCCTATAAACCGACATTTTGTTTTTTGGAGCTAAGAGAGTGGGAAAGTCAGGAGTATTAGCTACTGAGACGATACCCGTTGTAGAAAGAATGTCACTGTTGAATCATAACCCGTGGTTTCTAAATCAGTTAATCGAACTATTTATTATTAAACCACACTTATATCAATCTCAAATAGATGAGAATAAATTAACGGGTATTGCCAGGGGCACTAATCTTGCGGAACTTTGCTTGTCCGATATGCTTAATCCAGTAACCAATGTATTTTTAGCAGGACTTATGAAAAGTCGTGTACCCCCATTCTTTGCCGTGAATGGAATAAGCTTTTTCGACTATAATGAGGTTAAAAGCCATAATCATGTACCTGTCGTTCGATTGGCGGGGATGCCAAGGAATGTATAGAAAACATTTAAAAACAATTGATCCCCTATCGTGTAAAGCTTTGAGGAACGAAAAGTACGTTTTTAAAATGCTATAATTTTACTATGCATACCAGCGAAGGATACAGCAATAAGGAAAGACCTTTTTTAAAAGGTGAAGGCATGATAGCCCTTGGCGCGTTAACGTATTTAAGCGCGGGGATGCTGGAAGCTATAATTCCTTTTTTATTTTACCAGAAAAATTTTATCGGGAAGCAGGAGTAATCATGATGGCTCTTGGTGTGTACAACATGCTCCAGGTACCAGAGACAGAGGAGGAAAGAAAAAAGCGGGAAAAGGCAGAGGAAGAAAAAAAGAAAAAGAAAAAGAAAAAGAAAGATAAGAAAGAGCAAGAAAAAAAAGCAAAGGACAAAAACGCTCAAAAGGTAAAAGTTAGAGAAAAAAAAGAAGACAAGCAAGAAACAGGGGAAAGAAAATAATAGTAAAGATACAAAAACCTCTCACTGAGATCCAGTTACTCGATCACTATCGACTATAAAATGTGCTTCGAAGTACACTTATAATAGCATGCAAACTGTGAACTAAAAATTTAGAACAGCTTATGACCAAAATGATGCTAATGCACTGAGAATTCTTTGATATAGTTTCCATTCAGGAGGAGGTGACTCATTTTGTCTATCTACAAACCTGCATTGCGCAGCAGTTGATTCTATAGGCGAAAATGCGAGTCGCGAATACCGCAATATCTGTTGAGGCTGTGCTATACTCAAAGGACCCAGACCTAGATATTCGTAATCCTGATACTGATTATCTGCAGGATGAAATATTTTACTTTCGCTCCTTTGGAGAACTAATTGACCTTCATGGAGGGGATAGCTCCTCCGTACTCCTGTATTAGTAGATGGTGGATTGGATCCTACAGTGCGTTGAAGTATTCGTTCTAACCGTGCTTGCATGCTCATATTTGAATGATCCGGTATCGGTTCCTGATGAGTTGGAATAGGTGCTGCACCGAGGGAATATGCTAATACACCAGAATAAAAAAGTGGAGCCAAGTCCTGACTATCAGGAATACCACATGGAGCATCCGCCGTTGTGCGCATAGATACAAGATAGCTATCTTCTTTATAGATTTTCTGGACTTGCCCAGCTGGATCTACTGAAATTTGTATTTTTCTGGTTTGTTGTTCAGGGAAGGCATCATCAGGATTTTGATCTAATATCACGCGTCTATCAATAACTAAAGTTGCTGTAGTATTACCATTATCATCAGTGATAGAAGCTTCTATAGTTGTTTTTGTTCCATCTCGATTATCATGCTGAGTTACTAATGCATCTGGAAGGGGATCCGTATCTTCCACAGAATTATCCTGGGGTAATAGGATGCCATTTAATGTACCATCCGGTATAACTACTCCGTCAAATGGATCTTCTCCCTGTTCTGCACTTGTAAGCATTCCTTCAGCTATTGTTTGTAATGCAATAATGTCTGGGTGACTGGAGGGTACTGGTGGAGCAACATCCTGATTGAGCACAAAGGCAGTCCCCCCAATCAAAACAACTGCTACCGCACCACGCCATAACCAATTACTAACTCCCTTCGGTGGTGTATTTTCAATATCGTATTGACTCATAGTATATTATATCAAACCGGGCGAATTTTTTCAACTTTTCCCGTCCTTTTGCTATTACTAAGTAAGCAATATATACGGAATGGCTTCGTGTAGCATGTCCGTGATATTGCTGCAGAAGGAAGTACTGCAATTATGTACTAACAATCGTATAGTCAGCATATCCAAGAAATCAAGCTTCTGACTTTTTGTGGCATGGGACATAATGCTCGTACATCCCGAAGCTATGCAAGAAAATACGCTTATCATGAATAACCAGAATCTACCTGAAGAAAAGACTCTCCTTTACCAGATGCAGAATATAAAGCGTTCGATCGTTACGCGGTGAACGGAGAAGGTACTGCGCCGTATACTCTGGTAATTGGTGCACCGACAGCAACGTTGCCAATGGCATTTGAAAAAACCACTACTCTATCTACAAATCCTCAGTTGGTTCCTTACGGTAGAGGATTGTATAAAGGTGTCTGGTACTACTCTTCTGATATCCAGACCACCGGAACATGTCGCACCCCTGAAAGCAACCAACCAAAAGCCCCCTGTGGCAACCCCATTCTGGATACAAAATCACAAGGGAAAGGATATGGTTTCATGATAAAATGCCAGGCTAAGAGTGAATCTGGAGTACAGGTATGCGATAGAATCGTGAGAAACTTAAAGGTAGAAATAAAAAGGTAAACAACGAAAAGTATTACATATCCCCATTATATTCCTCTCGTGCAGGAATCTATCCGATAGGATGCCTCCTGCACGGAGTGAAGTTAATGTGCATTGCAGCACAGGTGTCTCGTTACCATGAAGATTCCTGTGAGAGACATAGTTGTCACTACAATGGGAGATGAGAAAAGACTGTGGAGATCCCAATAAGACCTATATGTGAGACCGTTGATTAACCCCTGTTCCTGGAGCCGGTGCTGTTATCAAGCAGTATT
>JBMCLJ010000118.1:0-2928 GCA_048615375.1 Candidatus Dojkabacteria bacterium
ACCCTAACACCCCTTTTTCATCCGATACGGTTCATACTCTACACCCTCCATCAAATGCTTCACCAACTTGTATAACTCCAGCTTAATTAACCCGTCATAGGAGTATTTGCGTTTCAGTCTGGGGTGCTCAGCCGTTTCTCCCAGCTTTCTCTCAAATTCTTCAACAAAAACACGACGCCCATCTTCATTCAGCATACAGTAATTCAACTCCTGATTAAAATGTGATGCCTTAAGCATCCGTTTATTAACCAGCTTGAGTATTGTCTGGAAAGTGATAGCAGGCTTAAAAACTTCCGCAATATCAAGACTTAGACTAAACCTCGCATTACCTGGTTCATGAAGATAACTTATCGATGGATTAAGCTGTGTGTGATATATCTTAGACGTTACTTTTGCGTATAAAAGTGAATTCCCGAAGCTTATCAAAGCATTCACCGGGTTGTCGGGAGGTCGTTTTACTCTGTTTGTAAATGAAAATGATTCAAGAAGTACTTTGCTGAAGGCCACGTAAAATACATTCCATATCTCACCTTCAACCTGTAACAGTTCAGGGACAGATTTGCACGAAGAGATTTTTGCAACCAACTTGCGTATTCTGGTAATTGGAGAAACAGTTATCTTCCCATGCTTGTAATAATGCCCAAGCAGCTCAATAAGATTATCACCGATCCCCTGTACAAATCTGCCCGCTATTCCTAACCGCTGCGTTATATGAGCATAGTGTTCTACCTGCTTCACAAGGAGCCTGCCGGAAAGATAACTTTCCCGTGGGTAAAACGAGCCGGTGTAATACCCGTAGTAATTAAAGAAGTGGCAAACGATTTTATTCTCAGCAAAGTAAGCGAATAATTTTGAATTAACAGATATCTCGCCAAGAAGATATATGTTTTCAATTCCAATAATCGGTATCGTTTTTGATAGCGCATCGTTTTTAAAGAGCAATGTATTATCACGCCTCGATAGCTTTCCGGAACGAGTAATGTAGAGGTTTTTCCGCATAGTTATATTACTTTTTCACTATATTCATAAAGCCACTGCCACTACTCGCGGTGCGCTCACCAGCACCTGCATCATACAGATATCTGACAATTGGACTCTGCTGATACTCTGGTTTGATGCCAAATCTCCACATTGTACCAAGATTATGCTTATCCCACCCGAAAATAGTTTTGCGGTAGGTGTAGGTCGAAAATAAAGTATCATCACCCAGTTCAACAGGAGTGTATCCTTTGAGCTTTTCTCCAATCATCGAAGATTCCATGAGGAAATCCTGGTAACGTCTCTGGAGATTCCTATGGAACATTGAGACAAACATATCCAGGTTTTCACCTTCGTTCCAGAATGCATAATGCCTCTTCCCGGACTCTTCAGCATCGTATAATCGTGTTCTGAAGAATCGAAACATAACCGGTGTCGCGGTCTCTATTGCCTCAATAACTGCAGGAGCATGCAGTATCCCCACTGAGGCTACTTCGAATATATAATCACCAAACTTGACTGTAGTCTCAGTAGCACGCTCCTCAATCGTTCGGGGAATACCATCATACGGAGAAGAAATAATCAACTTAAAATCTCCATACACGGCACCTGCCTTATCAAAAGGGAATAGATTGCTGTAACTAAAATGCTTATATCTTGGCTTATCATGGTAAAACATCCACTTGGTTCCGCGCAGGCAATTGTATATCCAGTTCCGTATATACTCACGTTCAATTCTTTTGATATATTCAGAGTTCTTAAAAGTTAATACTACTCGCATAGCTTAGTATTGTAAACAAACTACAGCTTCAAACAAAGGTATAATTATTCCTTACATGTCGCTTCTTCAATAAAGATACCACATTGTCATGCCACCTGGTGACCACCAATCGCCAGTACATACGATGTAAACCATCCCTGTAACCACCTCCTACTAAATACATTGATTATATAAAATGAATTAATTATACTTAATATTATGTTCAGAAAACTGTTTCACTCAAAAATTATCTTTAGCCTATCATTATTTTCTTTGCTTGCCATTACCATTAGTTCTATCTCGATTGTCTCTGCTTTTAATTCGCTTGAAAGCACGGATACTACGAGTCAATCAGTTCAATCAGTGACTTCTGATACTGATAGTAATACTGTGGATCTCCTTTCACCTAATGGTGGAGAAAAATGGCGAATAGGCAACTCATACAAAGTCAAATGGGAATTATCCTCACTTGACCTTCCTGCATATCCTGATACGAGTTATTTTTTAACAATATCAGTAAACGAAGTTAACGCAGGCCTGGGCAGCCGGGCATATCAAGTCGATGAAGTAACACCAGAAGAAGGTCAAAATACACTTGACTGGAATATACCTGCTGATATTCCAATTGGAGAGTATACAATGTCAGCGCATCTCTACAGGGAGACTCAGAATAGTGAACAGTCAAGTTCAATTACATTGCTTTCATTTGATACAACACAAAGACCATTTGAAATACAACCAGCTTCATATCTTGAAGTGGTATACCCGAATGGTTCGCCTGTCTATGAGGAGATAAAAGAGATATATATAGGCGACAAGGTAACTGCTGTATGGACACTGGATGCCTTCCCGTCATTAGGCGGTAGAGATCTCGAAGCGCGATTTTTCTTTAGAGAAGAAAACAGTGATGATAGTATCAGTATATATGGCGCCGGTCATTCAAATTCAATTGCGAGTTTTAATGAGTCCCTGATTTCCTGGGATGCGGGTATTATGGAAGGAGACAATTATTACTTTGAAATACAGGTTCGTGACCTGGAAACTAACGAGATACTGGCTCAAGATACTTCAGATTACCCACTATCCCTACGCTTACAATCACCTACACCAACCCCTGCGCCACCTACACCAACCCCAGCACCTCCAACTCCAACCCCTGCGCCACCTACACCAACTCCTGCGCCTCCAAC
>JBMCLJ010000119.1:0-2907 GCA_048615375.1 Candidatus Dojkabacteria bacterium
CAGGAACAGGGGTTAATCAACGGTCTCAGAGACTGGATATTCACTGAACAACCCTACTGAATCCTACGGATTCCGTGTATAATCTCGCATGTCGTTAAAGATACAAAATTATTCAGTCGCTATCACTGAACTAAACAGGGAGATTCTTACTAATGCCTCATTGGAAGTACAAGCAGGAGAAATAATTGTCCTTGTAGGTGCAAACGGTTCCGGTAAATCTTCTTTCGCTATGTCTCTGCTTGGTATACCTGAATATCATCGCTCAGGGAGCGTCAAAGTCGATGAAACAGAAACCATAGATCTGGAAATCGATGAAATTGCCCGTTGCAGACTCTTCGTCTCATTCCAGTCTCCACCGGAAATTGAAGGTGTAAGCTTATTTGACTTCATTAACTCTTCGTACCGTTCTATCCATCCAAAATATGGACTTTCCACGTTCAAACTACGAAAAAAAATCATGGAAACCGCCAAACAGGTAGGTCTCAATGAGTCCTTTCTTGAAAGAAGTACCAATCAGGGATTCTCAGGAGGAGAGCGAAGAAAGTCTGAAGTACTGCAGATGCTCATTCTCGACCCAAAAGTTGCGGTGCTCGACGAAGTAGATTCAGGCCTGGATATCCAATCAACTCATAAGATCGCTACAATTTTAAAAGATAAAGTTGCGGAACATACCATGGGGCTGGTGGTCATCTCCCACAGTCCAGAATTTATACGTAAATTGCAACCAAACAGGATTGTTGAATTAAAAGATAAACAATTCTCTGAAGTTTCTATTGAAGATATTGAACAATTTGTCGAAGACTGAAAATACTATTCCAGAAATTCTCCATCACTTCCAGGAACAGTGAACTCCCCTTCCTTGATGTACAATGTTCTAGTAATTCCGTAAACCGGATAGTCGGTAATCATAAAGTCACCATCATCATCCTCAGGTAACACATCCTTAATCCGTAAATGCTTCCTGACAGGATGAGTTTCTTCATGCACCATACCTTGATATCGATTTTCAAATCGGAAACCGATAGATGTCCGTGGAAAATACTTTCTCAGAGAAATCTGCATCAATCGCCGTTCTTCAAAGGTCAGTAGATCTGATGCTCTGTCCACTACAAGATACGGGAGCCAGGTACTCGCACTCTTGACTATCTCTACATCTTTTTCAAATGCGCGTATGTCGATTGAAGCGAGATTTTCATCAAAGTACTTCTGATAGAGTAGTGATTTTCGCAAATTAAGAGCGAGAGAAATATTATACGCCCTCAATGTTCGGGATATTTCCTCTACCCTGTCCCGGCAATCAAATACATCAACATTGTTAAGATAAAGAATAGTAACTGGTTTATCTGCATACTCTTTAAACTTTAAAAGCTCAGCACGCATAAGACCTTTAGACGCTGTACAGTAGAGTAAACCATCCTGTCGCTCCCATACGGTGTAATTTCTACCTGAATACGCGCTCTTAATAATGCTTCGTGATACCTGCATAGAGTAAGGATCTATGAGTAGAATATAGATCAGCAAAGCTGGAATAAGTACATAGAGAGAAGTGCCCAGTATTTTGCGCGAAAGATGCATAGTGGGATTATACCCAATAGATCCTGTAGTATGCAACGTGCACTTATATCTATGACAAGGCACTATAAAAGTGCCTTGCCATAAACCGTAAGTATAATCTTACGGTGTAAACACGGTCTTTTTCTCGGACTTCACAAAGTACGCCTGCATAGCATTTAATTCAAAGTCAAGCCCGAATTCCTTCATTTTACCATCTTCACCCTCAGCGTAATTTACCCCACGATATACACCACTGTCGTAGCGGGTCACGTTATTGAGTTCAATTGAGTTGTCAGATTTATTAACTACCGTTATGTACTCGAACGCTTCGATCCCATCAGCGAATTCATTGTGAACGTAGGCTTCCTGTTTATTTGGACCATACCCTGGAGCAACTCCAATGAGCGACCACCCATTGAGAAGCTGTTGTGGGAAACTCTCCTGTGGTGTTGAACCAAATAAACCGAATGAGCCGGAAATTGTACTTGTTACGAAGTATCCTTCGTTTGGCTTGATTGAGAAGTCTTTTCCGTAGGTTTTTCCGTCTTCCTTTGAATACTCGATCCATTTTCCATACCACTTTTTAATCGAAGTAATGGTCACTCCCTGTGTACGTGCTTCTTCAATTATGTCGTTTGCTGAATAGAAGTTTTTATCATCCTTATAAAACGGGAAGTTCATAGCGTTGGTTCCGTTAAGTACTTCATAGGTAAAGGCTTCCTGTTGTTTGATAAGTTCATAGCTTCTATTCTCTACTTCTTCTTCTCCTTCATCTTTTACTCCATTTCCGTTTTCATCAATGAAGAACGCCACTGTTGTGGGTGAAAGGAAGTTTAAGGTAACTCCACCAGGCCCGGAGTAGACTCCCGGATCAACTTCATCTCCGGTTTGTGCTTTGACTTTTGAGGCATCATCCTGTGCATGAGCTTTACCGACAATGTTTTGTTGCAGGTTATTGCTTTCAGCACAAGGATCAGTCCCTGCAGGGACGCATCGACTTGATAATGCACAACTAGCCCATTCACATCCTGTGGTTCGTCCACATTGTACTTGTCCTTTTCCTTTACAAGCAGCTGACCCTGCAGGTGTAGTCTCAGGTTCACTGGTAGGCTTTGGTGTAGTGGTACTTTCGGCACCTGTAGTCGCCTCTGTGGTAGTAGCTGGTTGTTCATCCTGTTCACCTGTATCGTCTTCTTCAACTGGAACATTAGCCTTGTAAGGGCAAACTGCAAGAGAATCATTGTTATAACCGTCACCAGGACTCCTGTGTGTATAGCACAATAGTTGGCCTCCTGGGACTGATCCACCGCTGTATACACTACAGTTCTTCCTATCTAGATTTCTTGTAAAATC
>JBMCLJ010000120.1:0-2878 GCA_048615375.1 Candidatus Dojkabacteria bacterium
TTGAATATTCTTACGAAATATCTCTAACGAATCTTTGTCAATTTCCTGGTCGATCGCGGCTTTATCGACCCCAATAACATTATGTTGCTCATCAACTCCTTCCGCGCAGAACCCCAGGAGAGCTTCTGCACTTCCAGAGAGATTGGCACCACATACCACAAGAGTGTCAATAAGTGGATTCGCTAAAATATTTCTGATGATGTAATTAATACCTCGTTTTGAATACAGTTGTCCTGCCAGACAATAATTCTCGGGAGAAACTTTACTAATGAGTGCTTCAGTCGGAGTCCACAGCGTCACGAGACCAACGTTTGACTGCACGTCCCCGATATGAAGCTTGTGTTTATAGTAAATTGGCCAGACTTTCATATGCGTGTATTTTCAGGTAGAGTGGTTGGTATGAATGATTCTATTTTCATAGCTGGTATATTGATTGTAATCATTGTAGGTTTCAGTTTTTTTCTTTACATTATCTATAAAAATCTCACTGAACTCAAACGTGAATCTGGTTCTCAGCAAGCATTCCAATCCCTGCACAATCTTTCACAACATATTGAGTACAAGTTCAGCGAGCTTAACCGATCTCTCCATGAGCAATCTACTGTATCAAACAAGCAATTACAACAGCAAAATCATGCAAACCAATCACTTATCCAGAAAATGAATGAAAACAATGTCAGGATACTCCAGGAGGTCACTGAAAAACTTGTAAAAGTCGAAGACACAAACCAGCAGGTTATTAATTTCGCTTCTCAACTGCAAAGTCTGGAAAATATTTTAAATCACTCGAAAAAACGCGGACTTCTCGGTGAATATTTCCTTGAAACAATGCTTGCAAACATCCTTCCAAAAGCTGTCTATCGCATGCAGTATCCTTTCCAGGACGGAAAAATTGTTGACGCGGTAATTTTTGCTAAAGACAAAGTCATACCTGTCGACGCTAAGTTCTCGCTGGAATCATTCAATAAAATGTCTGAAGCACATTCCCCAAGTGAACGATCACAATCGAAAAAGGAATTTATACAGGATATAAAGCAACGTATCGAAGAGACCAGCAAGTATATCCGACCAGAAGACAACACAATAGATGTAGCTTTTATGTTTGTTCCTGCTGACGGTGTCTATCAGGAAATCATTACCCTTGACGGCAAAAATTTCGGAGGAATGGATATCGTCTCCTACGCATACTCGCGAAAAGTTGTAATCGTCTCCCCTACTTCATTTTTTGCATACCTGCAAACGCTATTGCAGGCTCTAGGTACACTTGAGATTGAATCAAAACTTGAGGACATCATTAAACACTTGAATGAGAGCTCGAAATATTTACAACAATTTGAACACAACATGGACAAACTCGGTAAAAATATTACTACACTCATGAATTCTTTTAATCGTGCAAGTGTTTCTGCAGAACAACTTACCGTTCGAATCGGCAGAGTAACTGACAATAAATCAAATGTCATCACTATTGAACGGGTAAAAGATACACCTGTCCAGGAAATTGAACAGGCACCGGAACTACATTCCACTTCTGATCAATGATATAATCTATTGTTTTATAATGATACAGATGAAAACCGTAGGCGAGGTTCTACGGGAAGCAAGAGAAAATAAAAGCCTTACGATCAAGCAGGTTTCGAATGCGACGAAGATTCGTGAAGGACTTGTCGAAGCTCTTGAGACTGGAGACTACACAGTGTTTTCTTCTGAAATGCACTTAAAAAGCTTTCTGCGCTCCTACGCTTCATTCCTTGGGATTAATGAAGAAAAGGCACTCGCCTTGTACCGGCGGGATAAGCAGCAGGCTACTCTTGAAAAGGGGAAGAAGGGAGCAGACAAAGAACCCTTGTTCCAGAAAGCTTTTTTTAATGTTTCAAAACTCGTAAACCCGAAAACTATTATCAGCGTAATTGGCTCCCTCTTGATAATTGGAGTTATTTACTTCTTCTTCATACAGATTCAGGCGTTTTACCAGCCTCCTATACTGGAAATCACAAGTCCACAGGCGAATTCAATTGTAACAGAAGCAAATGTAACTATCGAAGGATTTACCGGGGATCCGAGTGTAAAAGTACTTGTTGATGGAAATGAAGCAAACTATGTCGACACATTTGGCAACTTCAAGGTCAATGTCAAGTTTAACGAACCAGGTTTAAAGCGCTTTCAGATCATTGCACGGAATCAGGTAAACAAGGAAACCTCAGCTCAACTTGAATTGAATTACCAGCCTCAGGAAACCGCCAGCGAAGTAACTCCTACTCCTGCCCCATCACCGGATAGCTTCACCCTTACCTTAAAAAATACTGGTAACTTTCCTGCGACCTACACGGCGAAAATTGATAACAACTCCGAGTATGAGACAGTAACAGTTGATACGAATGAGGAACAGGATATCGTATTCAAGCAACGTCTGGAACTCACTGATTATGACGAGGAATTGCTTGAAATCTATTTACCTGGAGCTGAAAAACCCACTAGCACTATTGACAGTACAACATTTTCTATTATCATAGAGCACGGTATTCTGATAGTAAAGGAAGAATCACAAGAAGAATCAAATATCCCATGAGCACTAAAAGTAAAAATAAAGCTAAATCCAAGGACTTTATCGTTCAAAACCAAGGGACATCTTTAAACATTTTTTTAGTACCCGCAAGCATTGTACTGGCCGGACTCCTGATTATGGTTTCAATCCTTGTCTCAGCTACCTCGGTAGAACGCAATATGAAGGATTATGTCGATAACTCCCTCGCAAATTTAAATACATCAAATAATAATCTTGCCAACGCCGGAGCCCAGGAGCAACCTGAACCAGAACCTGTGTATACAAAAGTCAGTATTGATGACGATCCAATAAAAGGCAACCCGGCTAAAGCAA
>JBMCLJ010000121.1:0-2846 GCA_048615375.1 Candidatus Dojkabacteria bacterium
TGGAAACTGCAGAGATTCTGAAGCATGCTTCCACCAGCAGCCTGGTACTGTTCGATGAAGTAGGGAGGGGGACGAGTACATTTGATGGGATGAGCATTGCCTGGGCAATTTGCGAGTTTTTAACTGAGAAAAAAGTTACAACGTTTTTTGCTACTCACTATCATGAATTAACAGAACTTGCACGTAAGTTTCCACACGTTAAAAATTGGCGAGTAGATGTAGTCGAGTATAACGGAGAGGTAATATTCACCCATAAGATTCACAGTGGAAAAGCAGATAAAAGTTATGGTATACATGTAGCAAAACTAGCAGGTTTGCCTGCTTCTGTGCTTACGAATGCAAGGAGAGTGCTCAGACTTCTGGAAAAGGAGAAAAATGCTTTACAGCCTCGGTCTCAGGCTCTGTTCTCACCTCTTGAAGACGAAGACACAGCTGAGGAAAATAGAGATGCTCACAAGCAGCTTCTTGAAAATATTAAAAATATGCCTATACAGTCACTTTCTCCTATCGAAGCCTGGCACAAAATACAAGAATGGCAACGAAAGTTGTCAGAAACAGGATAGCAAACCTATTGTGACTCTGCTAAAATACTGGTATAACTATACTAAGAGAATAGTGTTTGCACATATCTGAGTGTGCTACTTAACAATTATGGAGATTACCAACAGGCAAAAAGATATTCTACATGCAATAATTACGGAGTTTATTGAAACTGCACAACCCGTAGGATCCAATTTACTCAACGAAAAATACGCAATTGACGCTAGCCCGGCTACCATACGTTACGAAATGGTACGACTTGCAGATGAAGGATTTCTTTCAAAATCACATTCATCTTCAGGACGTATACCTACTGTACTCGGGTATAGATTTTACCTGCAGGATTTAATGGTGGAGGACGAGATAAATTATCTTACTGAAATCAGAATTAACCACGAACTTGCACAGCTTCGATTCCAAAGGGATAAGTTGATACGTGGCATCATTTCACTGTTAGCAGATCTTACCAAGTATTCCGCGGTTATTGTGACGCAGGATGGCATGTTCTACTCAGGATTATACAATCTGCTGGAATATCCTGAATTTGAAGATAGAGACCTTTTTAAGAACATTCTTATAGCATTTGACGATCTGAGTACACTCATGAATGTGTTTACCAAAACCTATACTGATACGCGGGTAAAGGTAGCAATAGGTGATGAGTTTGACGATGTCATGTTACGGGAATGCGCTATTGTATTTACAGAAATCCATTTGTATAGCGGAGAACGAGCAATTATGGCGGTGATAGGGCCAAAGCGTATGAGCTTCGCGTACATACTGCCACTTATCCGTACAACCTCTGAGATCATTGATCGTCTTGTGCTTGGTTGGGAGCTTTAGTACACTTTATTTCGATGCAGGAAAGAAAAATATTTAAATACCTTACTTATGGGGTTCAAGTTTTTTTATTATTCAGTTTTTTTCTTGCAATTATGCAAAATTATTTTGATGACGACGGTACAATTACTTTCTTTGGTATAACTTTCCAGCAGTTTTACCCGCATATAGAAATTCGTATTCTACCACTGCTTATTGTGTCACTTTTTCTGATTACCTGGGTTAAAAGGGTGTGTACTATTGAGGGGAATTTTTATTTTTCGGAACTTCTGATTAACATTATGCTTTTTGTTGATGCCTTCACACATGTAAATGGATATTACAGTACAAGATTTGATATTATTCTTGAAGAAGGTATTTGGTTTGATAAAGTTATGCATTTTGTATCCGGAGTTGTTCTTATCTGGGCGCTTACTCCACTGTTATACCGTTTTATCCTCTATAAAGGAATTTCCAAAGGATCTCGTTCCTGGGCATACGCAATTTTAATTGGATTTATTTCAATATTTTATATTCTTTGGGAAATTGCTGAGTTATTCATTGATCGTTCAGTAAGCTATAAATATAATGCACGACTGATTACCGGTATGCATGATACCAACTTTGATCTTACATTTAATTACGCAGGTATTGTCCTTGGTGTACTGAGTATGCAAATGTATTACTATCTTATGCAAATAAAGCAATATCTACCAGTAACCGGCAAGATAGATAAAAATGCACCAAAAGGAGTCCAAAAAGAGTAAAAACCTATATACAACGACTCCACTTCAAAAGTGATAAACAAAAAATTAAGAAGTATATTGTTCCAGGACTGGTTTGATATTGAGTTCATAATTAGTCTGTCCCTGGATGATATCAGTGTATTCCGGAACTTCTACGGTTTCTTTTGTACCATCCAGATTTGTAGTAGTTTTGGTTCGCATAGTAACAACAAGAAAAGAAGGGGTAACAGAAGTTACATTACTTGATGCGATACTTGAGATTGCTTGCACCCTTGAATTGTATTTACCGGATTGATAGCAAGAAGTGAATTCGGCCAAATCTGTACGTACTGAATTTGCTATGTTATTTGCTTCGGTTTCATTAAAATCTTTTTCGTATGACTCGAATAATTTATTTTTATACGCGAAAAACTTACCAGGATCTTGTTCTCCTGCACAGTACAAAGCTTCATGCTTCTTGATATCACCAGTAGAGTAGTTATCGATCCACATATAATCCATTTTGCCTGATTTTATAAAATCATCAAACATTTTCCTGAATGCGGGTTTTTCTTTGACGCCATACCCGTACATACGGGCGCAATCGATACAATCAAAGGCGCTAAGCTCAACTAAAATAATGTTTGTTTCGTCGCTATAGGAAAGTTTAGGTTGTACTTCAAGCAAGGTGTCGAGATCAGTAACATTTTCAGTGAGTTCTTTATGTGCTGAATAGTCGGCAAAACGAGGGAAAATACCCCT
>JBMCLJ010000122.1:0-2778 GCA_048615375.1 Candidatus Dojkabacteria bacterium
GGTTATCATGGTTCTTGAATTTTTCTGCAATATTTTATGATTTCAGTAAATAGCTTTTCGACCAGTTCCTCATCCAATCCTGCCTGCTTCGCGAGTTCCCGTTTTGCCTCGATGACCAGTTTTTCCCGTTCTGGTTGATAGACAGGGAGATTATTCGCTTTTTTATAGTCGCCGATTACTTTTGCTACAGCGATACGGTGCTTGAGCTGGTCAATAATTGACTTATCTATGGTGTCGATTTCCTGACGCAGTGAGTCTAAAGTATTCATATATTTGATACTGACATTTTATACTACTTTGGTGGAATTGATAAATGAATAGGGATTTTGTTTATTTTTAGACAACAACTTTGTTGATTGCAATAGACTTTTTGATCACTTCAAACTATAATTTCCGCATGTTTACACTTGAACATTCCAAAGTATACTTCCGCGATACACTCGTTGAATTTAAAGATGCAAATATTAGTATTGCAAATACAGCTTTTTTATATGGATTAGGTGTTTTTACGGGAATGAGAGCCCATAAGAATGAAGAAACAGGAGAGCTATTTGTGTTTCGGCTGAGAGAGCATTACCGTCGACTTGTAAAATCATGTAAGCTAATGAAATTTGAGTCATTCGCGAAAGATTTTGATGAAGAAGCATTTGTTGCGACTGTCCGTGAACTGATTACTCAAAACAATATTGATGAAGATGTTTATATTCGGGCTACTGTGTTTGTTGATGAAACCAAAATCGGCCCTAAACTGTCGGGTTACAAAGACAGTCTGATACTGTTTTTGTACCCATTAAAAAACTATGTAAGTCTTGATGGTCTGAGATGTTGTATCAGTACATGGCGAAGACTTCCTGATAACTCTATTCCTCCCCGGGCAAAAGCGGTAGGAGCATATGTAAACACCGCCCTTGTAAAAGACGAAGCGGTTCAAAAAGGTTATGATGAAGGAATTTTGCTTGATGAAGCAGGACACGCTGTGGAAGGCAGCGCGGAAAATCTGTTTATCGTACGGGACGGTGTTATCTATACACCGGGATTCGCGAGTGATGTACTTGAAGGTATCACCCGTGATTCTGTGATTACCTTCGCGAGAGATCTGGGCTATGAAGTCGTAGAACGGGAAATTGATCGAACGGAGTTGTATACCTCTGATGAAGTATTCCTCACAGGAACAGCGGCGAAAGTTTCTCCAGTGATTCACATCGACACTACGGCTATTGGAGATGGTAAGCTAGGACCGGTAGCAAAGCAACTTCAGGAAGTGTTTTTTCGCACATGTCGTGGTCAGGAGCCACAATACCACCACTGGCTCACGAAGGTGGAGTAGGTTCAGGCTCGTAGTCTTCGCCATGGGGATCTACTCCTGCTACCCTTTTACATGACAAGATTACGTGACGATCTCTCATACGTCCCTTGTTCATATATGCCAATTACTTGTAAATTTTCAGTGACACGAAGAAGTGCTGAGATATCTGTACCATTCACATTGATAAAGTCAATCATAAAGAAGTATGACCAGGGAGAATCAGGCTTTGGGCGAGATTCAATCTTCGTCATGTTACATTCCATTGTAACGAGTTGATTCAGTACATGGGCGAGAGAACCGGTCTCATGAGGGAGTTCAAAGACTATTGAATACTTTTTTCTTACCTGTTCACCGGTAAGTTTATCGTCACGCCTGGTTCTAATAACCACAAAACGTGTATAATTTTCCTTCACATTAGATACAAGTGATTGGAGGATGGCCAGGTTGTACCGCTGCGCGGTGTGGCTTCCTGCAATGGTAGCTACCGTGTTGTTCGGTGATTCAGCCACGAGTCTTGCTGCTTCAGAGTTGCTGCTGACCATTTCCTGCTCCCAGTGGTTGTTTTTAGCGAGGAATGAACTGCATTGTGCACGAGTTTGCGGATGCAGAAATATCTTTGTTATTTCATTAACAGCTACATTTTTCCTGCCGAGTAAGGAATGGTTAATAGGCAGGAAAAGTTCCCGGGTAATCCAGTACTTGCCTGAAAATAACTCATCGATGTGAATATGTACGCTTCCGCCAATCGAATTTTCGACAGGAATAACGGCAAAGTCGTGAGGACTCAATTGTTGGTAGATTTCTTCGAAGTTATCTACAGGAGTAAGCCTGGAATCAGGAAAAAAATTGCTGGCTGCAAGCTCCGAGTACGACCCCTCCGGTCCGAGGTAAAGGATCCTGGAATTTTGATGTAGCTCCATTTACTTTTTCTTCTTAATTTTTTGTATTTCTTTCGTTTTCGGGTAGTCAGGATGTGCCCAGAAAAAGCCATACCTGCCTTTTCTAAGAATCATTGTCTTCCCGTCCCTGGATTGTGGCGGTTTGCCGAACATTCTTTCAAGCATTGCATCGGTATATTCAAGCGGTTTGGCGTCTTTGACTTTTGGGTAATCGGGATGTGCCCAGAATTCACCATACCGACCTTTTTTCAGGATGTAATCTCTTCCATCTTCGGTTTTGGGTGCTGGTTTGTATATTTGCTGGAATTCTTCTGACTTTGGCTTTTCCGCCAGGCTTGACTCAGATTCACCTTCAAGGCTTTTCATGCCTTTACAGTCTGGAAACGTAGAGCACGAGAGGAACGCGCCGTATCGACCTAGTTTTTTCACCATCGGTGCTCCACAGTCGTCGCACTTCTCATCACTTGGTCCAAGAATTACTACTTCTTCTTTATTAATTTCCTTGTCTTTTTTCTTAATTCGTTGTTGGAATGGCGAAAAAAACTCATGAATTTTTGGCTGCCATTGAATTTT
>JBMCLJ010000123.1:0-2767 GCA_048615375.1 Candidatus Dojkabacteria bacterium
TGGGGAGAAGAGAGCAGGTGGATCTACATTCCGTTATACACTGGATTCACTATCAAATAAAAATCTTCCGCGGTTATACCCTGCTTTTATCAAGGGAGGGGAACCGATTATTCTTCCACTTTCATTACAAGATTCATGGAAAAACCGTGTCAGAATATTTCCTGAAAGTAATTACACGACAACGTATAACCATTATGATACCGAAGTTAATCTTTCGGCGTATAAAGACGTATCCAGTACTATTGAAGTTACTATTAATGGTCGTTGGGAGGTTAATTGGAAACCAGGTGATCTTTCCGTCAAAGAAAAAGGATCCGGAAAAAATGTAACTTATCAAAAAGGATCAAAAGGAGAGCTTATGTTTAACCTCGAAGAAGGTAAATCATACGTAGTAACATTAAAATAAATATTCATTTCGGAATAACCGGGAGTATTTTGGCACTCCCGGTTTTGTTTCTTTTAATTTTCAGCTTGCAGTTTCAGCATACTGCATTGCAACCAGCTCTTGAATATGCCTGCAATTGCCTTTGAATTCACCCTTCTCAAGCAACTCATTCGCGAGGAAGAGCCAGTTACGGGCGTTGCTCACAGTGAAGAATTGCTGATCGGCGTACTTCGCAGCGTTCACTGCCATGGTCTGGTAGAGCTCTTCATCAGTGAGAAGTTGATAAAGTCGTTCTGCAACATTATGTGTTTCCCCGACTGGGACTACGAATGCGTTTATTTCATTCCTTACTTGTAACGGCATACCCCCAGCCTGATGAATAATAATCGGCTTACCTTTATACAACGCTTCAGTGACTTTTACCTCAAGTCCTTCTTTATGTGAAAGTTGCAATGCGACTGTTGCACCTTGCATAATCGCGTTAAGAATCTGATCATTATGAGGGAGACGTGCAGTTTTAATGTCCTGTGCAAATTCCTTGTAAGTATCCAGGGTTAACATCATCTTGATGCTTTCAAGAATAGGAACACCATCTGGATCGTCTACTGCACCATGACCAGCAAGAACCAGCTGAGGCAGCTTGTGAGATTCTACTTCTCCTTCTTTCATTTTTCTACGGAGTATCATGAAAGATTCGAGTACATCAGGTATGCCTTTTGAAGGATCAAAACGCGCGATCTGAGTAATGTATGGTCTCGATATATCCAGTGCAGTTTGTCCGTCATTCTGGAGAATACGGTTAAGAACAGAGAGATAATAGTCCATTTGCTGATCTGTAAGAGGTTTATTTAACCCATCTAGCTTATCCGTTGTAGCAGGCATTTGCACAACCATCTCTTCTGGAACTACATCTGGCACGAAGTGATCAATAGGGTGACTAATGAAAATATCTGAGTCACAGATTCGATTTGCTCTCCATACAAAATCCCAGGTAAGCGACTGTGGAGACTCTGGATCATCCATGAGCGATGTATCAACATGAATATGAGAACGGAAAATGATTTTTGCTGTTGGGTTGACTTCAAGAATGTAAGAAATAAGACCTGAAGGCTGCCAGTCCTCAATTATCACTACATTCGCCCATGTAAACGGTTCCTGCAACTCTTCGGCATTCCTGGCAATCCATTCATTATACGCCTGTTTATCTTCCTCTTCCAGTTTCACCCCTGCTGGGGCAACCCCTTGAAGTACGTTATGGACTTTACTTTTTGTTATAGTAAAGGCTTCGATATCAGGTTCTAATACATGCCATCGAGCTTCTACTCCAAGCAGTTTATACAGTCTGATTAAAGCATGACGCATTAAAGCAACTCCTCCACCCTGAGGTGTTGAGCTGATAAAAAGCACCTTGCCTCCCAGTCCGTTAAAGCGTTTAGCTTCGTTGAGTAAGCTTCTATAGTCTGCGGTAGTGTGGGTTTCTTCGTATGCCTGGAGCGTCGTGAGCGTTGAAGGGAGAACTTCTCTGTGTGGTCCATATTTTACCCCGACTATATCGAGGAATTGCTCTGTTTTGTAATTCGATTGAATCCTTTGGGTAAGATTTTGCGCGCGCTCTTCAGGTGTGGAACCTTTGCCAAATTTTAAAATCGGTACAATATCATACTCCAGCCATAACCTCTCCCCAACCTCTTCACAGTCTTCAATTTCCCCTATTCCTGCAGCGATAAATTTCACCTCATGCTCTTCAGCATATGACGTAAGCCAGTGAAACAACCATTCAGACGTATCAGAAATATCGATTGTCCGGGTGTCCTGAACATCCTCTCCGGAAATTACAGAGATCACTTCTCGCTCAGTAACTCGAGCAAAACTAACAAATACTGATTTGGGAATAGTAGTAAACACTGACATAGGTACCAGTATAGTGAAAAGTAATCTTCGGGTAAACCCCGTGCTCAAAATAGGAATTAAGGATAAGGAAACAAAAAAATGCATAATTCCCGAAAGCCATAGGCACATTGAGTATGATGATCCCGTAAAACTGTACCAGTACCATCTGCAACGAAGAACAATCGCAGTAGTATCTATAAAGGTTTCCATGCTGATCAGTAATCAAATGGAGTTTAAATTCATAAAACCAACCCATATTGCTTCAAATCAAAGAAATTATAGAAATGCTTAAAATCCCTGCAATTGGAGAGGGTAAACAGGAGTGCGATGGTGATTATTTCTGAGGGACTCAGATCATGTTTACGCCCTGGTTTTTTAACAGGTATAAGTTGTTTGTTGATTGCATTGACAATATCGTCAACAATAACAAATATTTTTATAGAGAAACTCAATACAAACTACTGTAAGCTATAGCATACTAAAACACTGTCT
>JBMCLJ010000124.1:0-2753 GCA_048615375.1 Candidatus Dojkabacteria bacterium
CCGCTACCAGTTCGTCGGCGGCAACCCGGTAAACCGGGTGGATTTGTATGGGTTTTGCGATCCAAGGCGAGATCCTTGCTCACCTACAGTACCTAGAATACCTGAATCCGGTTGTGGCATTACGAAAAGTTGTAAAACCATGACGGCTCAGCAACAAGTCGACTCGATGGCAGCAAACACGAAGAGAGGTTTGGAAACAGGACTTGAGGAAACCAAAGAGCTGCAGGTTGAAGTTGAAAATATGACGAACCAGTTGGCCAGTGCACTTCCTGGACTCCATACCAGTATGGTGCAGGCACAATGGGCAGCATACCACGCGAAGATAGATTATTATGACCACACTGTTATCGGAGGAGTCGTTGGAAGACTTGCAGCCCGTGGCTATGAAATGGACTACGGCGTGGTAGGAGAATATCTTGGCAGGAGAATCAGTGAAACGCAGACAGTATTCTCAATGCGTCAGAGCCAATATGCTTCTGCACAAAACACCTACTACGGGGCGGTAGAAGCTTACACTATGCTCTCAGATTTCTCAGTTTCCCTCGTTGCTGATACCAGGAGTATGGGAGATGCGATTAGTGATCTTGATAACTTCTACGTGTACCTGACAGACTTGAGTCACAAATCTTATCAGCATGGTGTCAAAGTACTGAATAATGCATTGCACAATACCAGAATGTCCCCAGCCATGTCTGTTGAAACCCGTAGATTTATTAATGGGTCAACAAAAAGTTCCCGACATACGGTTGAATTTGAGCGGTTCTTTGGACACTACTTTGAATCAGGTACTGATGCCCAATCCTATCTCTTTGACTACTTCCAGGCAGGAGTAATGCATAGCTATATGAATTTTGATTTTTTGCAGTGGAATATTGATGAACTTGAACGTGAACTACAATCTATTGAGGCAGCTGCTTCTAAGCGCTTGCTTGAGAAACAGCTTGACCCTGGGGCAATATTTAATCAGGTAGTGTATGGCAACTACAGTGAAGATGTCACGTTGACAGGAACAGGTGTACAAATCCTGCTTGGGTTTACTGGTATTGATGTAGCTGCTGATCTTAGAGATGTCACTTATGATATAACCCATTGGGAATGGTCCTGGGGACACGCAGGACAGACGACTGTTGACGGTATTGGTCTGATTCCAGTGATCGGTGCAGTAAAAAGTGGTGATGAATTGGGCTCACTGATTAAAGCAAGCTCTAAAGGATTACAGACGGCAGAGGAGTTGAAGAGGACGGATGAGATCGCGAAGCAGCTTAGTATATTAAAAAAGAAAAAGCATAATTATAGAAACATACAGGATATAGATGCATTAGACGATATAAATAATTTTTTAAGTACTGGTAAACAAACTGCCATTAACCCGTTCAGTAAGCAAAAGGAATTTGATAGAATATTTACCGTTGATAAGAATGGAAAGGTGAGAAGTGTAAGAATGGGGGATCATGAAACACGTAATCCTAATAATTTTCATTATCATCTTGAAGATTGGATTAATCTTAATGATTGGAAACCCGGAACGAAGTTACCCGAACCAATAAAACCTGATCAATTTGTCCATATCAATAAAACTAGTCAAAAGAAATTAAATAATGTTAAAGATTAAAAAGGAGTCAGATAGTCTAACTTGTCTCCAAGTATATTTAAACAGGAGAAAGGAATTAATTGAATTCTTAAGAAGGCAATTAAAAAAAAACACCAGCCTGCATTCCATATTCAATTTAAAGGCCGAAAACGGAGATATCTTCTTTGAAGTTGTTGAAAACTCAGAGCTTTTTATTATTACTCTTTTGGAGAGTGATAATATTCATATCACAATCCCATTTGATGACTATATTGAACTAATCGAGTCTATTGAGGAGCACTGGTATAATGATATTCAGTTCCCTCTCGATCACAGCTTTGAAACCTACGGTGCGCGATTTATACCTGAAACTGTTAGAGATGTTGTAGTAGAAACGATCAATGAATCAGGAGTAGTTGCACCATAGAATATTATGGAATTTAAATTAATTGAAAATAAAGTTAAAGAGCTATCAACTTTAGCCGGAGTTGTGATAAAGCGAATCGTATTTGCTCCATCGATTTCCCTATCAGTACTCAAAGAAATTGAGGAAAGAATTGGATTTAGATTTCCAGAGTCATTACGTTCTTTGTATACAAATCAGGCTGGTTGCGTTAAGTTTTCATGGTCATCTGTCGAGGAACTATTTGGATCACAATGTAACAAGGGCTTTTTTAAACTGGCCTCTCCCACAGAGATACGTATGCGATACGAAGATATGAAAGGAGTTGTTGAAGAATACAAAGATGACGCTGATGAGTTAAATGAAAACGAAGGAGCACAAGCTTTGGTAACAGACTGGAGGCATTGGATACCTATCATGTTTTTTCCAAATGGAGACGCGTTTTGTATTGAAACTCGAGAAAACAATTACCCAATTGTGTTTTTAGAACATGATGTCATAGATGGAGGACCTAACCTACATGGGCTTAAAATCGCTAAAAACACAGAGGATTTGATTGATAAATGGTCAAAGCTTTTTTTTGTAGATCTCTACGATTGGACATTAGGCGTAAATGACGAAGGTATTGATTTGAGTAAGGATGTATTTAACAAGTTATTAAAATATAGCTCAATCTAATAAGCGTCTTGCTGAAACAGACCAAATTGGAAGGATAGGACTGTGATGTGTTAAAAGAGAAAGGGTTCGAAGTGTAATGCTTTGTCTAGTCCAAGTTCCTCT
>JBMCLJ010000125.1:0-2684 GCA_048615375.1 Candidatus Dojkabacteria bacterium
TAGCGGAGCAAGAACCTACGGGCGCAGCGATAGCGGAGTCCGTAGAGTCTCAGTCCAGGTATGCCAGTCCGCAAGCAAAATTCTACATTTGACTCCTGCTTTGACAAAATCTCTTATTTTAAGAGCTGTCATCATCCCTGTGCCTAGATGCATAAGACCTGAGATTTCAAAACCGATGTAATGATTTAGCTGAGTATTGGTCTGAAGTAAGTGATCGAGATCTTTTTCTCCAATCACTTCTTCTGTGTTTTTTGCAATTAATTGCTTAATCTCTTCTGTATTTAACATAAAAATAACTATTTATTTAATCTAGTATTGTGTATTTATACGATTTGGGAACGTGCGTGTATATTCGAAGCTGGCGCTTCAATAAAAGTAAATAGTTCTAAATTTCAAAGAATGATCAAAAAACACCTTGTAATTATACTTTATTATCAGCTTCTGCGGTATGTCAGCTCAAGGAGCTTAGCGAGATGAGCAGTATAATCAAGCATACTTATTTTAAGATAATTTGAACTTATTCTCCTGTAGAAAATATCAGGGATGGGACATTAATTAAAGTTCTCCAATTCTCCGCCCAATAAATCATTCAACATATTATTGTTTTATGGATGCGACGCGAGCAACAACTCACTGGAGAAGGGGAGATCCAGTAGCTCTGTCACTTACCTTCCTACCTCCCTGTCCAGATCTTCGAGAGCCTTGAGTAGCTTTTTCCTTTCTTCACCCGCGAAGCGGTTATATTTCTGTAAGTTCGTAAATAGTTCAAATGTATCTGACGAAACCGAATCCTGTATTTCAGTAAGTTTCCGGGCGCTGGCTGTGTCAATCGAGGTTGAAGTATGCCCACTACGTTCAAGCCCTCTACCGATAAAGTGCGCTATTCCCTGCGATGCCGCGGCGAGCCGATCATGCTCTTCAGATGACATCTGGATGACATTGAAGCGTTTCTTGGTCAGGTACCGAAACCAAGCTGTAAACGCTTCCTTATCCGAATTGTCTTGATCCATCATAAATGGTAAGCCTTCAGCCCCTTTATTTTCGGCGTAACTTACTGGACCAAACATAGGGTGGGTTATAAGTAGCTTATGAGGTGGTTTGATATACTGCTTCATTACTTGAAGAGGATGTTCTTTGACGCTGCACACATCCATGATGACTTTTGGTTCAGTTATATGATTGTAGATATCTTCCGCGTGTGTTTTGAGCGTTGGCTCAAATTCATTAATTGGAATAGCGTAAATAATAGTGTCAACAACCTGGATCGCTTCATTCAAGTCTTGTACGAGAGGAATACGTGTTGAGGTGCTACTGGGGTCAAATACGCTGACTTTGAAATCTTTCGAAAGGATTTGGTAGAACAGGGCACCGAATCTGCCATTACCTATGATTATTATGTGTTGCGGTATATACATACCATGTATTATACCATGGTTCTACAACATTACTTCATTACTTCGATAGTCTGAAATTCTGAAACCAGTCCATAGGCGTCTTTGAAGTTATAACAAATTTTTCTCTTTCCTTTTGGTCCTTTTAATTTGTACTCAACAGTACCATTTGTACTCATCATGGCAGGAGTAGAGAACCATGGTTCGTTCAAATACTCGCAACTTTGATCCGATGCAACATCCGTAACCCTGAAAAAGACATTACCAACTCCAACAATAGAACCGGTGCTATCAGTAGCAGGTTGTATCATTTTGAGCTGTACCACACCGTTTTTAGTACTCACCGCCTTTAATTCTCCTGAAGGAATTGTCGGATTTGCTAAAACCGCTCCGGCTCTTCTCCAGCCCTGTTGGTCGCCAGTTTTAAGAAAGGATTGTGTGTATAGTTCGTATAATCGCTCTCCTACAATCGGCTCAAAGCTAATATTCCAAGTGACATCGATTACCTTCAGATCCCAATATTCCTTTGCTTCACGTATGTTGATTGAAGATTTTGCGACATCGAGAGAAGCGTAACTACATCTAGCAAGGCTGGTGGATGTGCAGGGGATCCTTGCTGTAGAGTAACTAGCGTCCGTATTAATATATATTTTGATATCCTCACCAGGCGAAAAACGAAGCCCTATACACTCATTTTCCCTGTAATTACACGAGTCAATCCTGGAGTAATCAAAAGTAACAAACTGATGCTTCCCATCAATGTAACGAACTTTAAAGTCTACACTCAAACCTTGTTTTAAGCCAATTCTCCTGTTGGTTGACTTTAACTTTTGTGAGAGGGGAGCTGTTAGCATCATATACTTTAAAATTGTTTTTAAATCGTGTAAGACCTTCTTTAATTGAAGCTGCATCAAGTACGTCTTTAGTTGGATACTCGTTAGTAAGGTATACAGCAACGTTACGGACATCTTCCTGCTTGGTTCCAGGAGTAAATATCGAACGGGTTTTCAGCTCTACAGTCGTTCCTTGTTCCCCGGTTCTGTTAAATCCATCATTAAACACGAAGTTTAGTCCAGAACGGCTTATCCAGATCGGAGAGCTATACACACATTGTTCGTGGGTGAGAGTGCCTGCCTGAAAGCACTTTTCGCTTGTGCCTGCTTCCAGAGTATAAAAGTTATACTTCTGATTAGAAGGCTCGGTCCAGGTGCACTCATACATAAAATTGTTTGTATTTGTACCTGAACTTTGGCAACGCTAGCAATCTTCTATAGGATGTAGGCAAAAAATCTG